>NZ_JBSFZS010000196.1:0-8540 GCF_053600395.1 Streptomyces sp. NPDC005070
CCGGTACATCGATGCCCGTCGCCACCGACGCCCACCCCTCACCCAACGGCGACGGGCTGATGCACCGGCACGGCCCCGCCCCACCCACCGGAGCTGAACCCGAACTGCGGGGTAGGCCCGGGAGGCCCGGCGGTTCTATGCTCGGGATGGCGATTATCTCTGACTGGGTCAGACATCCAGCCGGAGCAGGCCGACCGCGACCGGGTACAGCCGACCTTCGGGGCCGATCATGACCGTTCAGGACATCCGCTCCTTCAACCGCTTCTACACGAACGTCATCGGCGCGCTCGACTACGCCCGCCATCTGTACGCGCCGTACACGCTGACCGAGTCCCGCGTCCTGTACGAACTGGCGCACACGTCCCAGGCGGACGCCGCCGATCTGCGGACCGAACTCGCCCTGGACTCCGGTTATCTGAGCCGGATCCTGAACAAGTTCGAGCAGGACGGACTGGTCGAGCGCACCGCGTCCGAGAAGGATCCGCGGCGCCGCCGGATCACGCTCACCGCGCGCGGCCGGGAAGCCGCCACGCTGCTCGACGAGCGGGCACGCCAGACCGTGGGCACGCTGCTGGCGACCGTGCCGCCCGCCGACCGGCCGCGACTCGCGGAGGCGATGCGCACGGTACGGACCCTCCTGGGGGACGGGCGGGCCGCACCGGGCCCCGAGAACGTCCTCCTGCGCGAACCGGGCCCCGGCGACCTCGGCTGGATCGTGCAGCGCAACGCGGCGCTGTACGCGGCCGAGTACGGCTGGAACGCCGACTACGAGGGCCTGGTCGCGCGGATCGTCGCCGACTTCGCCGAGGACCACGACCCCCACCTGGAGCGGGTGTGGATCGCCGAGCTCGACGGGCGGCCCGTCGGGTGCGTGATGTGCGTACGGGACGACGCGCCCGGCACCGCCCGCCTCCGACTGCTGCTGGTCGAGCCGGAGACACGGGGCCTGGGTATCGGCGACCGCCTCGTCGGCGCCGTCACCGACTTCGCGCGCGGGGTCGGCTATCACGAACTCGTCCTGTGGACGAACGACGTCCTGGCCGCCGCCCGGCGGATCTACCAGCGCCACGGCTTCGTCCTGGTCGCCGAGAAGCCGCACCGGTCCTTCGGTGCGGACCTGACGGGACAGGACTGGCGGCTGGACCTGCGCGCCGGCCAGGAGTGACCGCACCACGGTGGCGCGCACCCGGGGCGCCACCGTCCGGAGTGCGGACAGCCCGTCCGCCCGTTGAACGAAGCCGCATCGCAGAGTTAACTCAAACACCTACCGTACGGAACCGCTCACGCAACCTGGGTGCGGGACCGTACTCCCCCAAGTAACCCGTTCCCTGGGGGAGTTGGCATATATGCAAGGCACCGTGGAGGGTTTCGAGTTCGGGGCGGCGACTCCGGCGGCCTCCTATCTCGTCGCCTGTCTGGGCAGCGCCCTGGGGCTGCGCTGCGTCGTCCGGTCCCTGAACAACCGGCAGTCGTGGAAGCCGGGTTGGCTGGCCCTCGGGGCGGCAACCATCGGCTGCGGCATCTGGACCATGCACTTCGTCGCGATGGTCGGCTTCAGGATCCAGGGGATCCCGATCGACTACGACTCCCGTCTCGCCTCGCTCAGCCTCGTCCTGGCGATCGCGATGGTCGGTCTCGGCGTCTTCGCCGTGGGATACCGCGGCGCCACCCCCGTCACTCTCACCGCGGCCGGAATCCTCACCGGGCTCGCCGTGGTGGCCACGCACTACACCGGCATGGCCGCGATCAAGCTGAACGGTTCCCTGGACTACGACTCGCTCATGGTGTCGGCCTCCGTGCTGCTCGCGGTCACCGCCGCCACCGCCGCGTTGTGGACGGCCGCCTCCTACCGGGGTTTCCCGGCCGCCCTCGGCGCCGCCCTCCTCATGGGCGTCGCCCTGACCGGCACGCACTACACCGGCATGGCCGCCCTCGGAGTGCATCTGCGCGGCGCGACGGACGCGTCCTACGTGTCCGGGATGTACGGCAACAGCTCACCGACCGCGATCCTGCTCCCGATGCTCATCGGACCGGTCGTCTTCCTGATCCTGGCCGGAGTGGTGGTGATGTTCGACCCGCAGCTCGTGCTCGGCGACGGGGACTGGAGCCGGTCCTCGCAGCGCCGGCGCCGGGGCACGGCCGTCGTCCCCGAGCGCCCCGCGCATCCCCCGCAGACCGGCTCCCTGTTCGATCCCCGCGACCAGCGGGTGGGCGTCCACGGCCGGCAGACGGGCCCCCGCGATCAGCGGGCCGGCCGGCACACTAGCTCGCGCGGGCGGTGAGCGGCGCCGTCCCGTCCAGACACCACTCCAGCACCGCGGGCCAGGGTCCGTACCCCGCGTCCATGCCGAGATGCCCGGCCCCGGGCAGGATCCGGGCCGGTACGCCCAGGGGGTCGCCGTAGACGGCGTCGGCGCCCTCGGGGCAGTACGGGTCGTCGTCGCCGGCGACCAGCCGGGTGGGGCAGAGGAGGGCGAAGCCCTTCTCGGTCAGGGTGAATCCGGCGATCTCCGGCAGTCCCGCGAGGACGGAGGCGGACGGCGGGGCGACGAGCAGCACCCGGTCGACGCCGGCGGCACCGGGCAACCCGCGGGCGGCCGCCTGCAGCCACAGCACGGCCCCGAGGCTGTGGGCGACGACCACGCGCTCGGAGCCGCGCAGGGCGTCCAGGTGGCGGGCCAGCTCCGCCAGCCACACCTCCAGGTCCGGGTCGTCGGCGTCCGGGAGCTGCGGATAGACGACGTACTGCCCCAGCTCTCCGAGCCGCGCGGCGAGCCAGTGCTGCCAGTGGCCCTCCGGGCGGTGGTTCTGCCAGCCGTGCAGGATCAGGAAGGACCGCTGGTCCGGCGCGGGGGCGTCGCCCGCGAGGTCATCGGTGTCGTACGTGCTCATGGGCCGATCGTTTCCGATTCCCGGCTCCCGGGTCCAGGGGCTCGGACGATCAACCACGCCCGAAGACCTCCGAGTCGTTCGCGCGGCCCAGGGCCTGCCTGACAATTCCCGTCTGCCTGGCCCTAGCGGGCCGTCGCGCCCGCCGCCCGGGCCGACGCCCCGGCCACCCGCGCGGTCAGCCGGTCCCGGCACTCGGGCCACTCCGCCGCGGTCACCGAGAAGACCGCGGAGTCGCGCAGCAGGCCTTCCTCGCCCGGCGCCCAGGAGCGGGACCAGTTGCGCAGGACCCCCTCCAGGCGGGCGCCGGTGCTCGCGATCGCCGCGCGGGAGCGGGCGTTGCGGGCGTCGGTCTTCAGGTCGACGCGGGCCACACCCCACTCCTCGAAGGCGTGCCCGAAGAGGAGGAGCTTGGACTCGGCGTTCAGGCCGGTGCCCTGGGCCGAGGCGGCGAGCCAGGTGAAGCCGACCTCGACGGCGTCGAGCCGGTCGTCCGAGCGCCAGGACCGCGGCTCCCAGTACGAGGTGGCACCGACCGCCCGTCCGGAGGCGAGGGAGATCTGCGCGTAGGGCGCCAGCCTGCCCGTCGCGGCGCGGGCGAGCTGCGCGTCGACGTAGTCCCCGACCTCGTCGGCCCGGGGCACCCAGGTGAACGCGTACGAGTCCCGGCGTTCCTCCGCCGCCTCGGCGAGGTCGGCCGCGTGCCGGTGGCCGAGCGGCTCGAGGCGCACCAGTGTGCCTTCGAGGACCGGCCCCTCCAACTGGAAACCCACCGCTCCGCGTCCCTTCGTCGATCCGGTCGTGTCCGCTGCGATTCCTACGCGGTGGGGCCGGCCCGTGTCCAGCGGTTATACGGCCTCGACGGTGCCCGCGTGCCGGGCGCGTTCGGCGGCCAGCACGGTGAGATGGCTGGTGAGGGACTCCCGGGGACCGGACTTCACGAGGCCGGGGTTCCCGGTGGCGACGGCGGCGACGAACGCGTCCATCAGGGCGGCGTCGCCCCCGCCGTGGCCGCCCGCCGCGTCCATGGCGCCCGGCGCGGCGAGGTCGACGGCCTCCTCGGTCCGGGTCAGGAAGTCGTAGACGCTCAGGCTCCCGCCGTCGCCGCGCAGTTCGCCGCGGGTCCCGAAGATCCGGGTCCGGCGGTCGGCCTGTTCGGTGAAGGCGGTCATGGTGAAGGTGGCGGTGGCCCCGGAGGCGAACTCCATCGAGACCACCTGGTGGTCGACCACGTCGTTGTCGCAGGCGTACACGCATCGCCCGTACGGGCCTTCGCGCAGGGCGGTCTCCAGGGCCTCGGGGGTGAAGTCGTCGACGAGCACGCTCAGCGGCCAGTGGTGTTCGCCGCGGGCGAGCCGGTCGCCGTACTCGCGCCGGGCGGAGTAGGGGCAGGTGTGCTCCACCGCGCAGTCGAGGCAGCGGTCGGCGGCGCCCTCGGGCCTGTTCTCGGGCCGGAAGTGCGACAGGCGTCCGAAGCTGGAGACGCGGACGGGGGGTTGCCCGAGGACGTACTGCAACCAGTCGATGTCGTGGCAGGACTTGGCCATCAGCATGGACGTGGCCCGGTCCGTACGGCCCCAGTTGCCGCGGACGAAGGAGTGGGCCTGATGCCAGAAGCCGACGGGTTCCAGGTGCTGGACGTTGATCACGTCACCGAGCCGGCCGGAGTCCACGATCTCCTTCACTGCGCGGGTGTACCGGGTGTAGCGCAGGACGTGTCCGACCGCCAGGATCACACCGGCCTTCTCCACCGCGTCGACGATCCGCCGACACTCGTCCTCGGTGAGGGCCATCGGCTTCTCCAGCAGGATGTGATAGCCGAGGGCCGCGAACTCCAGTACGGGCTCGAGGTGTTCGCGGTCGAGGGTGCAGACCAGCACGGCGTCCGCGATCCGGCCGCGGGCGGCCAGCACCCGCCAGTCGTCCACGGCGGCGTCCGGTTCCAGGGCATGGGCGGCCGCGAACCGTTCGCGCCGGGTCCGCCGGGGTTCGGCGACGGCCACCACCCGGGCCCGCTCGGGGTGGTCCAGGGCCCAGCGCGCGTGACCGGTCCCCCGGTCCCCGGCGCCGACGACGGCGAGTGTGACAACGGAGGCACCGGAGGACATCTGTTCACCGCTTTCCCGGTCGGGTCGCCGGCGCGGTCGGCGCCGTCCGTCGCGAAGCTAGCCGCCCCGGATCTTCCCGACAAGACGCCGGCGCCGGACGCCGGGCCCGCTCAGTGGTCCGTGCCCGCGGCGGCCCAGGCCCCGAACACCTCGTGGAAGGCGGGGAACGTCTTGCGGACGCATCCGGGGTCGTCGAAGGTCATGCCCGGGGCGCGCAGCGAGGTCACCGCGAAGGCCATGACGATGCGGTGGTCGCCGTACGTCCTGATCTCGGTGGCGGCGGGGACGCCCGGGTGGATCTCGATCCAGTCGGGGCCGGTCTCCACCCGGACGCCGAGCGCCCGGAGGTTCTCCGCGCAGGCCTCCAGCCGGTCGCACTCCTTGACCCGGGTGTTGGCGACGTCCTCGATGCGGACCGGCCCCGAGGCGAAGGGCGCGATCGCGGCGAGCGTCGGCATGGTGTCGGAGATGTCCCGCATGGTGACGGTGATGCCGCGCAGTTCGCCGGTGCCGCGCACGGTCGTGCGGTCGGGCCCGGTCTCCACGTGCGCGCCCATCCGGCGAAGGACGTCCACGAAGGCGAGGTCGCCCTGGAGCGCCTCCGCGCCGAGGCCGTGCACGGTGACCTCGCGGCCGGTCAGGGCCGCCGCCGCGAAGAAGTAGCTCGCGGTGGAGGCGTCGGGCTCGACGGGGTAGGTGGTGGCCCGGTAGCCGCCGGGCGCCACCTCGAAGACGTCGCCGTCCACCGTCACGTCCGCCCCGAACGCGCGCATCATCGCGAGGGTGATGCCGACGTAGGGGGCGGAGACCAGGTCGGTGACCTCGATGCGCAGCCCCGTGCGGGTCAGCGGGCCGAGCAGGAGCAGGGCGGTGAGGTACTGGGAGGACTGGCCGGCGTCGAGGGTGACCGTGCCGCCCTCCACCCCGGCCGCCTCGATACGCAGCGGATGGTGGCCCTCCGCCTCCTCGTGCCGGAGGTCCACGCCCAGGTCGCGCAGCGCCTGCGACAGGGGTCCCAGCGGGCGGCGGCGCATCTGGGCTGAGGCGTCGAAGCGGTAGGTGCCGTGTCCGGCGGCGGCGAGGGTGGGCAGGAAGCGGGCCGTGGTCGCGCCGTCCCGGCAGTAGACGTCGGCCCGCGCCACGGCCGGGCCCTGCGGGCGGCCGTCGATGTGCCAGCTCTCCGGGGTCCGGCCGACGCGGTAGCCGAGCCGGGTCAGGCCCTCCGCGAAGCCCTCGGTGTCGTCCGAGCGCAGCGGGCGGACGAGGCGGGTGACCCCGTCGGCCGCCGCTGCCAGGAACAGCGCGCGGGCGGTGATGGACTTGGAACCGGGAATGTCGACGACGGCCATGGGGTCATGCTGGCGCCCCGGCCCGCTCCGGCGCCGGAACGTCCGCCGGCTGGACCTTTCGCGGCGTCCGCGAGGTGAGCGCGACCCCGCCCACGAGCAGGGCCGCGGCCCCCCACCGCAGCGGGCTGATCGACTCGTGCAGGAACAGCGCGGCCGACGACATCCCGAAGACCGGGACGAGCAGCGAGAAGGGCGCGACGGTGGACGCGGGGTGCCGGTGCAGCAGCCAGCCCCAGGCGCCGAAGCCGAAGACGGTCGTGATCCAGGCGACGTAGACGACGACTCCGGCGCCCTGGAGGTCCAGGGCGCCGAGCGCGTCGAGGTCGCGGGACGGTCCCTCGGTGAGCAGGGACAGGCCGAGCAGCGGCAGGATGGGGACGGTGCTCACCCACACCATGAAGTTCAGCGGGTCGGGCGGGGACGCCTTGCGGGTGAGGACGTTGGACAGTCCCCAGCAGGCCGCCGCCGCGACGACCAGGGCGAAGGCGCCGAAGGGGCCGGCCGTGCCCTCGTCGACGGCGGCCAGGCCCACCCCCGCGAGGGCCACGGCCATGCCTGCCAGCCGGACTCGGGTGGGGCGTTCGCCGAGGAAGGCGAAGGCGAGGACCGCGGTGAAGACCGCCTGGATCTGCAGCACGAGGGAGGACAGTCCGGCGGGCATCCCGGCGTCCATGCCGATGAACAGCAGCCCGAACTTCGCGACGCCGAGGACGAGTCCCACCGCCACGATCCACTTCCACGCCACCTTGGGGCGGCCCACGAGGAACACGGCGGGCAGGGCCGCCACGAGGAAGCGCAGGGCCGAGAAGAGGAGCGGCGGGAAGTGGTCGAGTCCGACCTCGATGACGGTGAAGTTCACGCCCCAGACGGCGGCGACGAGGACGGCGAGGCTGATGTGTGCGGGTCGCATACGTCGAGCATCCGACGTCAGCACCGTGTAGCACCAGCGCGAATGTCTGCATGGATGGATGAAGCAACGCTTACGTAAGCTGGAGGGGATCGCCATCACGGACCGGGAGGCCTCCATGCTCGATCTCCAGCGCCTGCGGGCCCTGCACGCCGTCTCGGTGCACGGCACGGTCGGCGCCGCCGCGGCCGCGCTCGGCTACACCCCCTCCGCCGTGTCCCAGCAGATCGCGAAGCTGGAGCGGGAGACCAGGACCGTCCTGCTGGAGCGGCGCGGACGCGGTGTCCGGCTCACCGAGCAGGCCGAGCAACTCGCCTCGACGGCGCAGGAGTTGCTGGCGATCGTGGAGCGCGCGGAGACCGAGCTGGAGGAACTCCGAGGGAGGCCGGCGGGGCGGCTGACGGTGGCCGCGTTCGCCTCGGCGGCCCGCGGTCTGCTGCCCGCCGTCCTGGCCGACCTGGCCGCCCGGCATCCGGCCCTGGACACCCGGCTGACGGAGATCGACCCGCATCTGTCCGTCGACCTGGTCGCCAGGGGCGCGGTCGACCTGGCCGTCGCGCACGACTGGGACATCTCACCGCTGCCCGCCCCGCCGGGGGTGGAGCAGGCGGTGATCGGCGACGACCTGTGCGATCTGCTCGTCCCCGCCGGGCATCCCTTCGCCGGGCGGTCCTCGGTACGGCGCGAGGACCTGGGCGGCCAGCGGTGGATCTGCCAGCCGCCCGGGCGGGTCTGCCACGACTGGCTGGTGCGCACCCTGCGCGCGGCGGGCAGTGAGCCGGACATCGTCCACCAGGCCGAGGAGAACCCGACCCTCATCGCCCTCGTCGCCGCCGGTCTCGGCGTCGCCCTCATCCCGCGCCTCGGCCGCGGCCCCCTCCCCGACGGGGTGGTGGAGGTACCGCTCGACCCGCTGCCGGTCCGCCGGCTGTACGCGCTGTGGCGCGCGGGGGCGGCGCGCCGGCCGGCCATCGCCGAGACGGTCCGCACGCTTCAGGCGCACTGGCCCTCGGTGGCGGAACGCCCCTGACACCCGCCGGCCGGGACCCGCCACATGGGGCCGTCCCGCCGGCCCCCCTGGCCCCGTAGGTCCAGGCGCTTCTTCCGCCCCCTCCGCCCCTACCCGTCCCGTACCTGAGGCTCCGCCCCAGACCCCGCTCCTCAATCGCCGGAGGGGCTGAAATATTGCGCCTGCAGCCGGGATCCGGCGTGAGGGGCCGTGCCGGTACATCGATGCCCGTCGCCACCGACGCCCACCCCTCACCCAACGGCGACGGGCTGATGCAC
>NZ_JBSFZS010000197.1:0-8409 GCF_053600395.1 Streptomyces sp. NPDC005070
GCCCGAGCCGGCCCGCGCGCAACGCCCTCAAGGGCTGGACCGACCACCACCGCTCCGGCGACCTG
The DNA here is from genome assembly GCF_053600395.1 of Streptomyces sp. NPDC005070. Classification (NCBI taxonomy): domain Bacteria; kingdom Bacillati; phylum Actinomycetota; class Actinomycetes; order Kitasatosporales; family Streptomycetaceae; genus Streptomyces; species Streptomyces sp. NPDC005070. Next base: position 66 of record NZ_JBSFZS010000197.1, read on the forward strand.
CGTTCGCCCATAGGCGTCTTCACCCTGACGGACGCGGGCGGGCTGCGGCCCGACCCCGGCACCCGGCTCCCGTACGACCGCTCGGGCGCCTTCACCTCGCCCGGCACCGGCTTCGACGGCGAGCCGTTGGCCGGCTCCTTCGACTACGTGGTCGCCGTCGACTACAACCGCAGGCCCGGCACCACACCCCTGGACTGGACCCGGCCGCTGGGCACCGGCCGCGGCGGCGGCATCTGGCTGCACGTCGACCACGGCGGCCCCACCCACGGATGCGTCGGCCTGCGCGAGAAGGACCTGGTGGAGCTGATGCGCGTACTGGACCCGGCCCTGCACCCCGTGGTGGTCATGGGAGACGCCGCCTCCCTGGCCCGCTGACCTCCGGCGGAAGGTCCGAGGGCTGTCGCGTGGTCCCGCGGCCCGCGCCGGACCCGCCCGCAGTGTGCCGGAAGGTTGTCAGGAAGGTGTCAGGGTGTGGGAAGCCCCTCTCGCCGGCCGCGGTGTGGCAGGCAGCGCCTACGATCGGCCGCGTGTGCGCATATGTGCTGGTCGCGGAGGACGACGAGAAGCAGGCGGAGCTGATACGCCGTTCGCTGCTGAGCGAGGGGCATACGGCGGCCGTGGTCCACGACGGCGCGGCGGCGCTCGACGAGGTCCGGCGGCACCGGCCCGACCTCGTCGTCCTGGACCTGATGCTTCCGGTGGTCGACGGCTTCGGAGTGTGCCGGGTGCTGCGGGAGAACGACGACATCCCCGTCCTGATGCTGACCGCCCGCTCCACCGAGGACGACGTCCTGCTCGGCCTGGAGCTGGGCGCGGACGACTACATGACCAAGCCGTACAGCCCGCGCGAGCTCATGGCCCGTATCCGTACGGTACTGCGGCGCGGCGGACGGGCCGGGGGCGAACGGCGGCCCGACCCGGTCGTCAGGGCGGCGGGGATCGAGGTGGACCCGCTGCGGCACACGGTCCTGTGCGACGGCTCGCCGGTGGACTGCACTCCCGGCGAGTACGCGATCCTGCTCGCGATGGCCGGCGAACCCGAACGGGTCTTCTCCCGGCGGCAGTTGCTGCACCACACCCGGGGCATCGACCGGGCCTCGACCGAGCGGGCCATCGACGTGCACATCATGAACCTGCGCAAGAAGACCGAGGCGGACCCGCGCAGGCCGACGCGTCTGGTGACCGTCTTCGGCGTCGGGTACAAGCTCAGGGGCGACCGGCCGTGAGCCGCGCCGTGCCGCTGCGCAAGAGCCTGCTGGTGAAGCTGCTGACCACGTCCGTGCTCATCGCCCTGTGCTCCGTGGCCGCGACCGCCTGGCTCGCGGTGCAGACCACCACCCGGGCCATCCAGGAGGAGCAGGGCCAGGTGCTCGCCGAGGACATGGACATCCTGCGGCAGCTCAGCGGATACGCGGCCACCCACGCCGACTGGTCCGGAGTCACCGGGACACTGCGCGCGATCTCGCTGCGGACGGGCCGGCGCATCGCCCTGACCGCGGGCGACCGCACCCCCTTCGCGGACTCCGCGGCCCGCGGGACCTCCCTGCCGCCCCGGGCCGCCGCCACCGTCGACCCGCTGCGCACCGACACCTACACCGAACCAGGAGCGCAGCTCACCGGGGTCGACCCGCGTGCCGTGGGCCCGTACCGGCTGACCACGAACGAGCGTCTGAAGGTGGACAAACTCGCCACCGTGCGCCAACTCTGCTTCGCCCGCGCGGGCGTTCGTACCCGCACGGAGCGGATGCCCAGCGGCCGGACCGTGCTGAAGGGCGTGGACGGGACGATCGACCCCGGCTACGTGCCGACCGAATGCGCCGACGGCCTGCTCAACACCCCCACCCCGACCGAACAGAAGGCCCTGGACACCCTGTCGGCGCTCACTCGGACCTGCCTGGACCGGCGCAAGGTGCACCTCGACCACTCCGTGGCTCTGCCGCTGGAGGCCGTGAGCGGCGCCACCGCCGTCCCCTACCTGACGGGGAAGAGACCGGCCGACCGGGACGGACCTCTCGCCCGTACGGCGAACGCCTGCGTCGCCGAGGCCCGGCGCGGTCAGCTCCAGCCCTACGTCGCCCCGGTCGCCGAACTCTTCCTCGGCACGGGGGACACGCCCGTCCCCCGCTTCGACATGTCGGCCGCCAACAAGGCCAAGGTGTTCGGTGTCACCGGACTCGTCCTCGCCCTCACGGTGGCGGTGACCGCACTGGTCGCCACCCGGCTCGTACGCCCCCTGCGCGCGCTGACCCAGGCCGCGCGGCAACCGCCGGAGCGGCACGTACGCGTGCCCGTCACCACCCGGGACGAGACCGGTGTCCTGGCGCTCGCCTTCAACGAACTGACCGAGCGCCGCGAGCGGATGGAGGTCCAGCGCAAGGCGATGGTCAGCGACATCGCGCACGAACTGCGCACACCGCTCACCAACATCAGGGGCTGGCTGGAGGTGGCTCGCGACGGCATCGTGGACCCCGACCGGGAACTGCTCGCCTCCCTGCACGAGGAGGCCGTGGTCCTGCAGCGTGTCATCGACGACCTCCAGGACCTCGCGGCCGCCGACGCGGGCACGCTGGGGCTGCACCGCGAGGAGGTGCGCGCCGACGAACTCCTCGAACAGGTCGCCGCGGCACACCGCGTCGGCGCGGAGGCCGCCGGCGTGCGGCTGGTGACCGAGGTGGCCGGCACGCCCTGGCTGGACGCGGACCCCGTACGGATGCGTCAGGCGCTCGGCAATCTGGTGTCCAACGCGATCCGCCACACCCCGGCCGGCGGCACGGTCACCCTCTCCGCGCACCGCGAGGAGAACGAGGTCGTGCTCGCGGTGACCGACACCGGCGGCGGCATCGCTCCCGGAGATCTGGACAGCGTCTTCGACCGGTTCTGGCGGGCGGAGAAGTCCCGCAGCCGGCGTACCGGCGGCAGCGGTCTGGGCCTCGCCATCGTGCGTCAACTGGTCGCCGCCCACGCCGGAACCGTCTCCGTCACCAGCGAGGTCGGCACGGGTTCGGTCTTCACCCTGCGGCTGCCCCGCACCCGGCCCCCGGCCCCGGTCACCGGCTCCGGCTGAGGAACAGGAGGCACTTCAGCCGGTCCCCGGGAGTCCGGTCAGCGGAACACGTTGTCGGAGTCGTCCAGGATCGACGGATCGCCGATCATCGCCTCGCGCGGCACCCGCGTCGAGGTCTGGTACATCGCCTCGATCTCGGCCGCGTACCGCTGAGCGATCGCGTCCCGGCGCAGCTTGAGCGACGGCGTCAGCAGCCCGTTGGACATGTCGAAGGGTTCCGGGAGGACACGGAAGACCCGGATGGACTCGGAGCGGGACACGGTGGAGTTGGCCGCCGCGACCGCACGCCTGACCTCCTCGCGCAGCTCGTTCTCCTCGCGCGCGTCCCGGGCCGGTGTCTCCCCCTTGGCCCGGGCGGCGCGCCAGTGCGTCACGAACTCCGGGTCCAGGGTGATGAGAGCGCCCACACAGGGCCTGTTGTCCCCCACGACGGCTGCCTGATGGATGAGCGGATGGACCCGCAGTCGTTCCTCCAGGGCCGCGGGGGCCACGCTCTTGCCCCCGCTGGTGATGATGATGTCCTTCTTGCGTCCGGTGATGGTCAGATAGCCCTCGGAGTCGACCCGGCCGATGTCCCCGGTCGCCAGCCAGCCGTTGCGGAACGAGGCCGCGGTCGCCGCCGCGTCGTTGATGTAGCCCTGGAACACGGAGGGCCCCCACACGAGGATCTCCCCGTCGTCGGACACCTGGATCTCCGTGCCCGGCAAGGGGCGTCCGACGGTCCCGAACTTCTCCCGTCCGACCGGCTGGGCGGTGATGCCTCCGCCGGTCTCGGTGAGTCCGTATCCGTCGTGGACGAAGATGCCGATTCCCGCGAAGAACAGGGCGAGTTCACGGTTCAGCGGGGAGCCGCCCGAGACCGCGCCGCACACTCGTCCGCCGAGAGCGGCGCGCAGCCGCTTGTACACCGTCTTCTCGTAGAGGGAGTGCTGAAGCCGCAGGTCGAAACCGGGGCCCGGTCCCGTGCCGAGCCGCTGGTGCTCCTCGGCCCTGGCGAAGTCCTGCGCCGTGCGCACGGCACGCTCGAACAGCACGCCACGGCCCGCCCGTTGGGACGCCCGCACGAAGTTCTTGTAGATCCTCTCGAACACGGACGGCACGGCGTACAGATAGGTCGGCCGGAACGACAGCATGGCTTCGGAGAGGGTCTCCTCCCGCAGATCCGGTTCGTGTCCCATCAGGATGCCGCCGCGCAGACAGATCCCCTGGATCATCAGTCCGTAGGCGTGGGAGAAGGGCAGGAAGGCGAGCACGGCCGGCTGCGTGTCCGGCGGGGCCGCCGTCCGCCGCCAGCCTTCGAGCAGTGTGTCGCAGGGGCTCGCCAGGCTGCGGTGGGACAGGGCGCACCCCCTGGGCTGTCCCGTCGTGCCGGAGGTGTACGCGACGACCGCGGTCGAGTCGGCCAGCACGATCCGGCGCAGCGAGTCGACCGCGGTCGCGGGTATCGACCGGCCGCGCTCCACGAGCTGGGCCATCGCCCCCGCGTCCAACTGCCAGACGTGGCGCAGGAACGGGAGCGTGGCGCACGCCGAACCGACCGTCATGATGCCCTGTTCGTCCTCGACCACCACGCCCACGCACTGCGCGTCCCGCAGGATCCACGCGACCTGTTCGTGCGAAGACGTCGGGTAGACCGGCACGATCTCGGCGCCCACCGACCACAGGGCATAGCTGAGCACCGTCCACTCGTACCGGGTGCGCGCCATGATGGCCACACGGTCGCCCGGCCGGATGCCGGACCGGACGAACCCCCGTGCCACGTCGACGACTTCGTCCCACAGCTGGGCCGCCGTCACCTGGACCCAGCCGCCCGAGCGGCCTTCGGCGCGGCGCGCGAGCTGCGGCAGATCGGGGGTGTTGAGCGCCGTTGCGCGGAGGCTGTCGGCAAGTCCCCCCTGGGTGGGCGCGGCCGGCGGTGCGGAAAGGTGGGACTGATGCATGCGCCGCTCCGGGATTCTCCTCGACGCGACCTCACCCCCGGAGGCGCCGATGCCAAGGATTACTGAATGTAGCCCACTGGGGAGCGTTCCGTGTCCTGTTCCGTCATGCGGGCGCCCCCGACCCGAGCCCTCGTCGGCCGGCTTGTCGGCCTGGTGCCCGCGCGGGTCTACGAGCCAGGAGCGTCGTGTTCGGATTCGCGGGGGACGCAGTGCCACGCGAGCCCGGCGGCGGTCAGGTAGGCGAGCGCCCCGATGGCCGTGCTGACGCGGAGTCCCTCGCCATAGGTGGTGGCCGTGGCGAGCAGGGTGCCGCCGAGGGCGACGCCCGTGGCGCTGCCCACCTGGCGGGCGGTGTTGAAGAAGGCGGAAGCCGTCCCTGAGTACGCCGGAGGCGCGGAGTCCATCACGGTGGAGGTCGTGCCGGTGAGCGCGAAGGAGGTGCCGAATCCCACGGCCATCATGGGGGCGACGAGCAGCGGATAGGCGGGGTCGACTCCCGCTGCGGTCCAGCCTGCCAGGCCCGCGGCGGCCAGGAGCATCCCGACGATCACCAGGGGCCGGTCTCCGGTACGGCGGGCGAGCCGGGCCGACAGGACGGAGGCGAACATGGTCATCGCCACCGCGGGGAGCAGCGCCGCCCCGGTTTCGAGCGCGCTGAAGCCGCGCTGGTGCTGGAAGTACAGGCTGGCGGTGAACACCATGGCGTAGAAGCCGAAGTTGAACAGCAAGCCGATGGCGGCGCCGCCGCCCAGAGCGCGCGACCGCAGCAGGTTCAGCGGCACCGCGGGAGATCGCGCCAGCCGTTCGCGGGTGACGAAGGCCAGGGCTGCCAGTACGGACAGGCTCGCCCCGGCGAGGACTGCCGGAGCGGTCCAACCGCGTCGTCCGGCCTCGTTGAGCGCGCCCGTCAGCAGGGCCACCGCCGCCACCACCGCGCACTGCGCGGGCCAGTCGACGGCGCGGGAGACCAAGCGGGGCGAAGGTTCCACGTGGCGCAGCGTCAGCACCAGACAGGCGATGCCCACCGGCAGATTGATCAGGAACACCCATCGCCAGCCCACCGTGGACACCAGCAGACCGCCCAGCAGCGGCCCGGCCGAGGCCGCGATACCGGCCATGGATCCCCACAGTCCGAAGGCCCTCGAACGGGCGGCCGGAGCGTGATACGTCTGCCGGAGCAACGCCAGCGAACCGGGCACGATCAGGGCCGCTCCCAGCCCCTCCACCAGACGGGCCACGGTCAGGAGGGGAGCGTTGGGCGCGAGAGCGCAGGCGGCGGAGGACAGCGTGAACACGGCCACACCCGTGCAGAAGATCCGACGGTTTCCCCACCGGTCGCCCAATGCGCCACCCAGCAGCAGAAAGCCGGCGAAGACCAGGGTGTATCCGTCGGTGATCCACTGGATGGCCGTGACAGAGGCCGACATTTCCCGGCCGATCACCGGCGCCGCGACGCTGACGACCGTCACGTCCAGGATCACCATGAAATACCCGGCGCACACAGCGAGCAGTGGGAGGAGGGACGGCTCCCCGTTCCGCCTGCCCGCTTGACCGGGCGAGCGTGATGCTCCGTCATCGGCCGGTTCTGCGAACGCCATACCCGCGACCCCATCCTGTACCGGCATTCTGGACAAAGGCCACATTAATTTGGAGATGTGGACGTAGGCGTTCTCCTCGCGTGGGCCGGCGTCAGCTCCGCACGACCGGCTCGGGGCGGGGTGCCCCGGGCGGATTTCTCTCATGTTCACCCTTTCGGGAAGCGGTCCCGGGCTGACAGACTCCGCTGGTGCGCGACTTCGACATGCTCGTCATCGGATCCGGCCCGGGTGGACAGAAAGCCGCCATCGCAGCGGCGAAGCTCGGCCGTCGGGTCGCCGTCATCGACCGCCCCGACATGGTCGGCGGGGTCTCCATCCACACCGGAACCATCCCCTCCAAGACGCTGCGCGAGGCGGTCCTGTATCTCAGCGGCCTCAGCCAGCGGGATCTGTACGGCCAGAGCTACCGGCTGAAGGAGGACATCACCGTCGCCGATCTGACCGCTCGCACCGAGCACGTGGTCAGTCGCGAGGTGGACGTCATCCGCAGCCAGCTCTCGCGCAACCACGTGTCCCTGTTCGCCGGCATCGGCCGCTTCGTGGACGACCACACGGTCGCCCTGGTCGAGGCGAACGGCAACGAGAAGCGGTTGAGCGCCGACCACATCGTCATCGCCACGGGCACGCGTCCCGCGCGGCCCGGCACCGTCGAGTTCGACGGGCGGACGATCATGGACTCGGACAACGTCCTGAACCTGGAGCAGGTGCCGCGTTCCATGGTCATCGTCGGTGCCGGCGTGATCGGCATGGAGTACGCCTCCATGTTCGCCGCCCTCGGCTCCAAGATCACGGTGGTCGAGAAGCGGCCCGCGATGCTCGACTTCTGTGACGTCGAGGTGATCGAGTCGCTGAAGTACCACCTGCGGGACCTCGCCGTCACCTTCCGGTTCGGCGAGACCGTCGCCGCCGTGGAGCGGCACTCCCGGGGCACGCTCACGGTCCTGGAGAGCGGCAAGAAGATACCCGCCGACGCGGTCATGTACTCGGCGGGGCGACAGGGTCTCACCGACGAACTCGACCTCGGCAAGGCGGGGTTGTCCGCCGATCCACGCGGGCGGATCAAGGTCGACGAGCACTACCGCACCGAGGTGCCGCACATCTACGCCGTCGGTGACGTCATCGGCTTCCCGGCACTCGCGGCCACGTCGATGGAACAGGGCCGGACGGCGGCGTACCACGCCTGCGGTGAGCCGGTGAACCGGATGCACGACCTGCAGCCGATCGGCATCTACACCATCCCGGAGATCAGCTTCATCGGCCGGACCGAGGACCAGCTCACCGAGGACTGCGTGCCGTTCGAGGTGGGCGTGTCCCGCTACCGCGAACTCGCCCGGGGGCAGATCATCGGCGACTCGCACGGCATGCTGAAGCTGCTCGTCTCGCCCGAGGACCGGAAACTCCTCGGCGTCCACTGCTTCGGCACCGGCGCGACGGAGCTCATCCACATCGGTCAGTCCGTCATGGGCTGCGGCGGAACGGTCGACTACCTGGTCGACGCCGTCTTCAACTACCCGACTCTCGCCGAGTCCTACAAGGTCGCCGCACTGGACGCGACCAACAAGATCCGCCAGATCGACCGTCTCCGGGACTGACCGGCGGTACAGGAGTCCCGTACGAGATCGCCGTACGAGATCGCGCCACGAGATCGTCGCGCGGGATCGCCGTACGGGACTTCGTGAACCTACTGCGCGACACGGTCCGGGCATGGCACCGTGGACCCAGGGTCTGGCCCGTCGCTCCCC
>NZ_JBSFZS010000198.1:0-8387 GCF_053600395.1 Streptomyces sp. NPDC005070
TGTAAGTGTCTGGTGTTCAGTCGTGTGCTCTTGCGCTCGGGCCCCGGACCCCCGCTCCTCAAACGCCGGAGGGGCTGAATGTGCCGCCGGAGGGGCTGGATGTGCCGCTGGAGGGGCTGGATTTTCAGGCGCTGGGATTCCAGCGTTTCGTCAGGGTGTACTCCGTGATCCCCGGGGGGTAGTCGGGGATCACGGCCACCACCTCGTAGCCGTGTCTGCGGTAGAAGTCCGGGGCCTGGAAGTCCCAGGTCTCCACGCGGGCGGCGGTGCAGCCGCGTCCGGTGGCGGCCTGTTCGGCCTCGGTCAGGAGCCGGGTGCCCAGGCCCGTGCCGCGGTGGCGGTCGTCGACCCACAGATAGGTGACGTGCAGCCAGGCCGTCCAGGTGTGGCCCGCCAGACCGCCGGCCAGGCCGCCGTCCTCGTCCAAGGCCCAGACGTGGAGCGGAAGTTCCCGTTCACCTGGGGTTCCGCGCAGCGCGCGCAGCACCGGCGACGCCGCCGTGTTCGTGTCCAGCAGCCGTCTGCGGAGCAGATCCCGACGCTCTTTGTCGTCTCCTGTCTCGATACGAAACATACGACTCACCATAAACGCGCTGGCCAACCAGTTCTGCAAATTGCCTTCCGCTCCCGGTCCTCGCCCGTACTCTGATGGACAGTGCCGGTGGGGGCCGGTGCTGATCAGGGGGCGAGACAGTCGGGTACGACGCCCGAAGTGGGGGTAGCACTTCCAGCACGGCGGCGGCCGTGCGGCGAAGGCACCTCTTTTTCCGGGTCGCAAGCGGGCCCGGGATCACCTCGGGCGCCGTACCCGTACGGATCGTCCCCCGACAGTGGGGGTTTCTGTGGTTCGCATCCGAGTACTGGTCGTCGACGATCATCGCATCTTCGCCGAGTCGCTCGCCGCCGCGCTCGCGGCCGAGCCCGATGTCGACGTGTCCGCCGCCGGCAGCGGTCCGGCCGCGCTGCGCTGCCTCGAACGCGCGGCGGCCGAGGGCCGCCGCTTCGACGTGCTGCTCGTCGACGCCGACCTGGGCGGCAATCTGCCCGGCATGCGCCCGGCGGTGCCCGTCCAGGAGAGCAACGAGGACGGCCTGGTCGACGGCATCTCGCTGGTCGCCGGAGTGCGTTCGGGACAGCCGGGCGTACGGACCGTCGTGCTGGCCGAGAAGGACGACCCGCGCCGGGCCGCGCTCGCCCTGCAGGCCGGGGCCTCCGGATGGGTCGCCAAGGACTGCTCGCTGTCGCGGCTGCTCACCGTCATACGGGGTGTCCTGCGCGACGAGACCCATCTGCCGCCCGCCCTGCTCACCGGGGTGCTGCGCGAGCTCACCGCCGCGCGCAAGCACCGCACCGAGAGCGAGCGGCTCGTCGAGTCGCTGACGCCCCGCGAGCGCGAGGTGCTGCGGTGCATGGTCGCCGGGCTCGGGCGCAAGGCGGTGGCGGAGCGGCTGTTCCTGTCGCCGCACACCGTCCGCACCCATATGCAGAACGTCCTCGGCAAGCTCGGGGTGCACTCCACCCTCGCCGCCGTCGCCCTGGCCAGGCGCGCCGGTGTCGGACCCGTCGACCTAACCGGGGATGTTGTCGAACGGGGCGGTCAACTGGCGTAGCAGTCCGGCCAGCTCACCGCGCTGCGCCCGGCTCAGCTCGGCGAGGATCGCCCGCTCCTGGTCGAGCAGACCGGCCAGCGCCTGGTCGGCGCGGTCGCACCCCTCGTCCGTGAGGCGCACGAGCACGCCCCTGCGGTCGCTCGGGTCCGGGAGGCGCTCCACCAGACCCTTCTTGGTCAGACGGTCGATGCGGTTCGTCATCGTGCCGGAGGTGACGAGCGTCTGGGTCAGCAACTGCCCGGGAGAGAGCTGATACGGGGATCCCGCGCGCCGCAGCGCCGTCAGGACGTCGAACTCCCAGGGCTCCAGGCTGTGCTCGGCGAAAGCGAGCCGGCGCGCGCGGTCCAGGTGCCGGGCCAGCCTGCTCACCCGGCTGAGCACCTCGAGCGGTTCCACGTCGAGGTCCGGGCGCTCCCGGCGCCACGCAGCGACCAGCCGATCGACCTCGTCCTCCATGACGATCAGTGTAGTGGTTGTGTCGACATGAAGTCTCTTGATGTAGAGTTTCTCGATCGCGAGTCTCTTGACGTCGAGATATATTTCCTGTGAGGCTGGAGACCCGAACGGTCCGGTCACCGCCGCCCCTTCAGCGGTCCGCGACCCCCGCGGCGACTTCGAGGAGGCCACCCATGGCTGCCACCCCCACCTGGGACCCGGGTCAGTACCTGCGCCACTCCCGGCACCGGGCCCGCCCCTTCGCCGACCTTCTCGCCCAGGTCTCCGGTCTTCCGCGCGACCCCGCCCGCATCGCCGACCTCGGCTGCGGCCCCGGCAACGTCACCGTCCAGCTCGCCGCCCGCTGGCCCACCGCCCGCATCACCGGCTACGACAACTCCGCCGACATGCTGGCCAGGACCGAGGAGCACGCCGGTCCCACGGCCGGCGGCGGACGGCTCGACTTCGCCCACGCCGACCTCACCGACTGGGTGCCCGCCGAGACGTACGACCTGATCACCTCGAACGCCGCCCTCCAATGGGTGCCCGGCCACCTGGACTCGCTGCCGGGCTGGCTCGACGCCCTCGCGCCCGGCGGCACCCTCGCCTTCCAGATGCCGCACAACACCGACGCCCCGCTGCACGTCCTCCTGCGCGAACTCGCCACCTCCCCGCGCTGGAAGGGCCTCCTCGGCGACACCATCCGCCCCGCCGACTCGGTCCACGACCCGCTCGTCTACCTGGGCCGGCTGGAGAGCGCCGGCTGCCGGACGGACGTCTGGGAGACCACGTACATGCAACTGCTGACCGGTCCCGACCCCGTGCTCGACTGGGCGAAGGGGACCGCGCTGCGGCCCGTGCTGACCGCCCTCGCGGACGACCCCGAGGCCGCGGACACCTTCCTCGGCGCCTACCGGGACCTGTTGCGCGAGGCCTACCCCGCCCGGCCGTACGGCACGGTCCTGCCGTTTCGCCGGCTGTTCGCCGTGGCCCGGAAGGAGGTCTGATGCTCACCGCGCTCGACCATGTCCAGCTCGCCGCCCCGCCGGGCTCCGAGGACCGGCTGCGCGCGTACTACGTCGACGCCCTCGGCATGACCGAGACGCCCAAGCCGCCCGTCCTCGCCGCCCGCGGGGGCTGCTGGTTCCGGGCGGGGGCCGTCGAGCTGCACCTCGGGATCGAGGCGTCCTTCCGTCCCGCGAAGAAGGCCCACCCCGGGCTGCGTGTCACCGGCATCGACGCCTGTGCCGCACGGATCGCGGCCGCCGGCTTCCCCGTCATCTGGGACGAGGACCTGCCCGGCCACCGGCGCTTCTTCTCCGAGGACCCCGTCGGCAACCGCCTCGAATTCCTGGAGCCGGCCCCGGAGCCGGGCTGAGGCGCTTCCCGCGGAGGCGCTCCTCGCGCGAGGAGATGGATGGGCCCGGCGCGACTTTGCGGACACGGCCTAAGCCTTGCGATGCCCTATCAGCCGGGGCTTCGGCTCCAGACCGTCCAGGCCGTGCCACGCCAGATTCACCAGATGCGCGGCCACCTCCGCCTTGCGCGGCTTGCGGACGTCCAGCCACCACTGGCCCGTCAGCGCGACCATGCCGACCAGGGCCTGGGCGTACAGCGGCGCCAGCTTCGAGTCGAAGCCGCGGCTCTTGAACTCGCGGCCCAGGATGTCCTCCACCTGGGTCGCGATGTCCGAGATCAAGGACGCGAACGAACCCGTCGACTGCGGGATGGGGGAGTCACGGACCAGGATGCGGAACCCGTCCGTGTACTCCTCGATGTAGTCCAGGAGAGCGAACGCCGCCTGCTCGCACAGCTCACGCGGATGGCCCGCCGTCAGCGAACTGGTCACCATGTCCAGCAGCCGCCGCATCTCGCGGTCCACCACCACCGCGTACAGGCCCTCCTTGCCGCCGAAGTGCTCGTAGACCACCGGCTTGGAGACGCCGGCCTTGGCCGCGATCTCCTCCACCGATGTGCCCTCGAAGCCCTTGGCCGCGAACAGGGTGCGGCCGATCTCCAGCAGCTGCTGACGGCGCTCGGCGCCGGTCATGCGGGTGCGGCGAGCGCGCCGCGGCTTTTCGTTGCTGCCCGGGGTGCTGCTGGAGTCGGTCGCCACGCCGTCAATCATGCCGCTTCAGCGGTTTCCGTCTTGCGTCGGGAGCCGTTCCCGTCGTCGTTGCGCCGTGAATCGATACGCGAGCGTGACGGCCAGCGCACGTCGTAGGCCCAGCCGAGCTGCTCGCACCAGCGGATGATCCGCGCCGACGAGTCGAGCTGGCCGCGGTCCACACCGTGCCGGGCGGACGTCGGGTCCGAGTGGTGGAGGTTGTGCCAGGACTCTCCGCACGAGAGCACCGCCAGCCACCACACGTTGCCCGAACGGTCACGCGACTTGAACGGACGCTTGCCGACCGCGTGGCAGATCGAGTTGATCGACCAGGTCACGTGGTGCAGCAGCGCGACCCGGACGAGTGACCCCCAGAAGAACCCGGTGAACGCGCCCCACCACGACATCGTCACCAGACCGCCGATCAGGGCCGGCAGGGCGAGCGAGAGCAGGGTCCAGAGGAGGAACTGACGCGAGATCGCCCGGATCACCGGGTCCTTGACCAGATCGGGCGCGTACTTCTCCTGCGAGGTCCGCTCCTCGTCGAACATCCATCCGATGTGCGCCCACCACAGGCCCTTCAGCAACGCCGGGACCGTCTCGCCGTACTTCCACGGCGAATGCGGGTCACCCTCGGCGTCGGAGAACTTGTGGTGCTTGCGGTGGTCGGCGACCCAGCGCACGAGAGGGCCCTCGACCGCCATGGATCCCGCGACCGCGATCGCGATCCGCAGCGGCTGCTTCGCCTTGAACGAGCCATGCGTGAAGTAGCGGTGGTAACCGATCGTGACGCCGTGGCAGCCCAGGTAGTAGAAGAAGACCAGCAGACCGAGATCCAGCCAGCTCACCCCCCACCCCCAGGCCAGCGGCACCGCCGCCAGCAGAGCCAGGAACGGAACAGCGATGAAGAGAAGAAGGGTGATCTGTTCGAGTGACCCCTTCTTCTCGCCGCCGAGGGTCGCGGCGGGGAGCGAGGTGCCGTCGTCCGCCCGCGGGGCGTCGTCGATCACATCGGAACTCGTGGTCATGGGCGTCCCCTGTGGGGTTCGAGGGTGAGGAACGGCGGGGAAGAGTGTCCGGGTGCGAAACCCAGGGTCTCCCCGTTGGCCGACGGGAATACCTACGGGTCCGTAACCTACGGCGTCGTAAGTATGTCAGCGCGTAGCCCGGCGGCAAGAGCCCGTGAGCCTGCGCGTCCGAGGGGACACCTATCCTTGGTATCGGTCGGACAGCGCGGTCCGTTCTGATTTCTTCCCGGTTGCCACCTCTCCAAGCGGCACCCGCCGCGCGCGGTCGTCACCCGGGTTCCCTCCCAGACGAGCTTCAGACGAGATTCCCCCACTCTTCGGACGAGCTTCACCACTGCAAGGAGCCGCACCTGTGAGCAGTGCCGACGACCAGACCACGACGACCAGCAGCGCACTGCGCGCCGACATCCGCCGCCTGGGCGACCTGCTCGGCGAGACCCTCGTCCGGCAGGAGGGTCCCGAGCTCCTGGAACTGGTCGAGAAGGTCCGCCGCCTGACCCGCGAGGACGGCGAGGCCGCCGCCGAGCTGCTGGGCGGCACCGAACTGGAGACCGCCGCCAAGCTGGTCCGCGCCTTCTCGACCTACTTCCACCTCGCCAACGTCACCGAGCAGGTGCACCGCGGCCGCGAGCTGCGCGCCAAGCGCGCCGCCGAGGGCGGCCTCCTCTCCCGTACGGCCGACCGGCTCAAGGACGCCGACCCCGAGCACCTGCGCCAGACGGTCAAGAACCTCAACGTCCGCCCGGTGTTCACCGCCCACCCCACGGAGGCGGCCCGGCGCTCGGTCCTCAACAAGCTGCGGCGTATCGCCGCGCTCCTCGAGACCCCGGTCATCGAGGCCGACCGCCGCCGCTACGACACCCGCCTCGCCGAGAACATCGACCTCGTGTGGCAGACCGACGAGCTCCGCGTCGTGCGCCCCGAGCCCGCCGACGAGGCCCGCAACGCCGTCTACTACCTGGACGAGCTGCACGCCGGCGCCGTCGGCGACGTCCTGGAGGACCTCACCGCCGAACTCGAACGCGTCGGCGTCGCCCTCCCGGACGACACCCGCCCCCTCACCTTCGGCACCTGGATCGGCGGCGACCGCGACGGCAACCCGAACGTCACCCCCGACGTCACCTGGGACGTCCTGATCCTTCAGCACGAGCACGGCATCAACGACGCCCTGGAACTCATCGACGAGCTCCGCGGCTTCCTGTCGAACTCCATCCGCTACACGGGCGCGACCGAGGAGCTCCTGGAGTCCCTCCAGTGCGACCTGGAGCGCCTGCCGGAGATCAGCCCCCGCTACAAGCGCCTCAACGCCGAAGAGCCCTACCGCCTCAAGGCCACCTGCATCCGGCAGAAGCTGGAGAACACCAAGCTCCGCCTGGCCAAGGGCACGCCCCACGAGGACGGCCGCGACTACCTCGGCACCGGCGAGCTGCTGCGCGACCTCACCCTCATCCAGTCCTCGCTGCGCGAGCACCGCGGTGCCCTGTTCGCCGACGGCCGGATGAACCGCACCATCCGCACGCTGGCCGCGTTCGGCCTCCAGCTCGCCACCATGGACGTACGCGAGCACGCGGACGCCCACCACCACGCCCTCGGCCAGCTCTTCGACCGCCTCGGCGAGGAGTCCTGGCGCTACGTGGACATGCCGCGCGACTACCGCGCCAAGCTCCTCGCCAAGGAACTGCGCTCCCGGCGCCCGCTCGCTCCCACTCCCGCGCCGCTCGACGCCGCCGGACAGAAGACCCTCGGCGTCTTCGAGACCGTCAAGAAGGCCCTGAAGATCTTCGGCCCCGAGGTCATCGAGTCGTACATCATCTCGATGTGCCAGGGCGCGGACGACGTCTTCGCCGCCGCCGTCCTCGCCCGCGAGGCCGGACTCCTCGACCTGCACGCCGGCTGGGCCAAGATCGGCATCGTGCCGCTCCTGGAGACCACCGACGAGCTCAAGGCCGCGGACACGATCCTGGAGGACATGCTCTCCGACCCCTCCTACCGCCGTCTGGTGGCGCTGCGCGGGGACGTCCAGGAGGTCATGCTCGGCTACTCCGACTCCTCCAAGTTCGGCGGCATCACCACCTCGCAGTGGGAGATCCACCGCGCTCAGCGCCGGCTCCGCGACGTCGCCCACCGCTACGGCGTACGCCTGCGGCTCTTCCACGGCCGCGGCGGCACCGTCGGCCGCGGCGGCGGCCCCTCGCACGACGCGATCCTCGCGCAGCCCTGGGGCACCCTCGAGGGCGAGATCAAGGTGACCGAGCAGGGCGAGGTCATCTCCGACAAGTACCTCATCCCGTCCCTGGCCAGGGAGAACCTGGAGCTGACGGTCGCCGCCACCCTCCAGGCGTCCGCCCTGCACACCGCCCCCCGCCAGTCCGACGAGGCCCTCGCCCGCTGGGACGCCGCCATGGACGTCGTCTCCGACGCCGCCCACGCCGCCTACCGCGCGCTCGTCGAGGACCCCGACCTGCCGACGTACTTCCTTGCCTCCACGCCGGTCGACCAGCTCGCCGACCTGCACCTGGGCTCGCGGCCCTCCCGCCGCCCCGGCTCGGGCGTCTCGCTCGACGGACTGCGCGCCATCCCGTGGGTCTTCGGCTGGACCCAGTCCCGGCAGATCGTGCCCGGCTGGTTCGGCGTCGGTTCCGGCCTCAAGGCGCTGCGCGAGGCGGGCCTGGACACCGTGCTCGACGAGATGCACGAGCAGTGGCACTTCTTCCGGAACTTCGTCTCGAACGTCGAGATGACTCTCGCGAAGACCGACCTGCGGATCTCCCGCCACTACGTCGACACCCTCGTCCCCGACGAGCTCAAGCACGTGTTCGCCGTCATCGAGGCCGAACACGCGCTCACCGTGCGCGAGGTGCTGCGCATCACCGGCGGCGAGAAGCTGCTCGACACCAACCCGGTGCTCCAGCAGACCTTCGCCATCCGTGACGCCTACCTGGACCCGATCTCCTACCTCCAGGTCGCCCTCCTCAAGCGCCAGCGCGACGAGGCCGCGGCCGGCCAGGCGGCCGACCCGCTGCTCTCGCGGGCCCTGCTCCTGACCGTCAACGGTGTGGCGGCGGGCCTGCGCAACACCGGCTGAGCCGGCGACGCCGGTCCGGTGGGGCAACCGCCGGGCCGGCGGAGCACACGGGAAGCCTGGGTGTACACGTTCTTGATCTGGCCGCCCCAGTCCACGCAGTGGCCCTTGCCGTACACGTACGT
>NZ_JBSFZS010000199.1:0-8284 GCF_053600395.1 Streptomyces sp. NPDC005070
CGGGAAGGGCGCCCCCATCGACGTACCGGCATATCAGGACATGATCAACAGAATCGTATTTGCATGATCAGAAGAAAACGGACCTGCGCTGCACCAGCAGCTTGTACAGGGTGTGCTGGATCTGCTCCCTGACCTGGTCGGTCAGGTTGAACATCAGCATCGGGTCGTCGGCCGCCTCCGGCGGATAACCGTCCGTGCGGATCGGCTCGCCGAACTGGATCGTCCACTTGGTGGGCAGCGGGATCGCGCCGAGCGGGCCCAGCCACGGGAAGGTCGGCGTGATCGGGAAGTACGGGAATCCCAGCAGCCGCGCGAGGGTCTTCGCGTTGCCGATCATCGGGTAGATCTCCTCCGCCCCGACGATCGAGCACGGAATGATCGGGGTGCCCGCGCGCAGTGCCGTCGAGACGAAACCGCCCCGGCCGAACCGCTGGAGCTTGTAGCGCTCGCTGAACGGCTTGCCGATGCCCTTGAAGCCTTCCGGCATCACCCCGACCAGTTCACCGCGCTCCAGCAGCCGTTCGGCGTCCTCCGAACAGGCCAGGGTGTGACCGGCCTTGCGGGCCAGTTCGTTGACGACCGGCAACATGAACACCAGGTCGGCGGCGAGCAGCCGCAGATGACGCTTCGCGGGATGGTTGTCGTGGACGGCGACCTGCATCATCAGGCCGTCCAGCGGAAGGGTGCCCGAGTGGTTGGCGACGATCAGGGCGCCACCGTCGGACGGGATGTTCTCGACGCCCTTCACCTCGACGCGGAAGTACTTCTCGTACACCGGCCGGATCAGGGACATCAGGACCTGGTCGGTCAGCTCCTGGTCGTAGCCGAACTCGTCGATCTCGTAGTCGCCGGTGAGCCTGCGGCGCAGGAAGGACAGGCCTCCCGCGATGCGCTGCTCCAGGCTCGTACCCGTACCGCCCTGCTGGGGCGGCTGTTCCTCCTGCGTCACGGGAACATCATCCTGCGGGAGGACCCGTCCGGGCAGGGGCTGGACCTCGCGTACGACCGCGGGCTCACCCTTGCGCCGGCTCCCCGCGGCCCGGCGCCTCGCCGGGCGCTGCACCGCAGCCCCGCGTGAGCGGTCGTCGTCGAACGGAATGACCTTGGCGTCCGCCATCGTTGATGCGCTCCTCAGTTGGCGCTCTGCGTCGGGGGGTGGCCGCCGCCCGGAAGAGACAGTGCGGCGATCTTGTCCACAGCCCCCGCAAGGGCCTCCGGGGGCAGGAGTCCGGGACCCCTGCTCTGGGCGAAGTCCGCGAAGGTCTCCGCCGTCGTGTACTTCGGCTGATAGCCCAGGGTTTCGCGCATCTGGACCGTCGAGACGACCCTGCCGTGCGTGAGCAGCCGCAACTGCTCCGGCGAGAAGTCCGTCACCCCCAGGGTACGCACGGCCGTGCCGGCCCAGCTCAGGGCCGGCAGCAACAGGGGCACAGTGGGCCGCCCGAGCCGTCGCGCGCACTGCGAGAGCAGCAGGACGCCGTCCCCGGCGATGTTGAACGTGCCGCTGTTGAGCGTGCCCCGCTGCGGCTCGTGCGCGGCGATCCGCAGCACCTCGACGACGTCGCTCTCGTGGACGAACTGGAGCCGCGGGTCGTAGCCGAACACCGTCGGCAGCACCGGCAGCGAGAAGTACGAGGCGAGCGGCGAATCCGCGCTCGGTCCGAGGATGTTGGCGAACCGCAGCACGCACACGGCGACATCGGGCCTGCGGCGCGCGAAGCCGCGTACGTAGCCCTCGACCTCGACGGTGTCCTTCGCGAAGCCGCCGCTGGGCAGCGACTTGGGCGAGGTGGTCTCGGTGAAGACGGCGGGGTCGCGCGGCGCGGAGCCGTAGACGTTCGTGCTGGACTTCACCACGAGCCGCTTGACCGTCGGGGACTTCTGGCAGGCACCGAGGAGCTGCATGGTGCCGATGACGTTGGTCTCCTTGACCGTGGTCCGGCTTCCGGAGGCCAGCGCCGTGCCCGTCACGTCCATGTGGACGACCGTGTCGACGGAGTACTCGGCGAGCACCCGGGCGATGGTGGGCTGCCGGATGTCGGCCTGCACGAAGTCGGCGCCGCCGATGTGGTGCTCGGGCGGCACCGCGTCCACGGCGATCACCCGGTCCACCTGCGGGTCACGCTGGATCCGTCGTACGAACCGGCCCCCGAGCTGCCGGGCCACCCCGGTCACGAGCACGACCTTCCCCAAGATCAGCGCCTTCCTTCCAGAACTGGACGTAGCTCCGCTCGTACCTGCCGCGTTCCCCGTGTGCGCCAACTTAGCGGGTCGATGTTGCGCTGTGATGACCGCCCGATGCACGAAGTGACGACAGTCATGGACGGGCGACCAGACTCAGCCATTCGGCCCACAGCCGCGCAGGGCCCGCATGGCCGAAGACATTCGACGGTCGAGCGGCTTTTCGGGGTTCTTCGGTTCTGCCGCCACCGGGCCGGAAGTCGGTTCTGCCGCCACCGCGCCGGACGTCGGTTCCGCCGCCACCGCGCCGGACGTCGGCTCGGCCGCCGTCGCGCCGGAAGTCCCCTGCGGCCGCCCCAGGGCCGCGGCCGACGGGCGTGCGCCCTTTCCCGACCGGATACACCTGTGGCCTCCCACCGCTGGTGAGAGGCCACAGTACGCGTTTCCGCGCGTCGCTTACTTCTTGTTGCGACGCTGAACGCGAGTGCGCTTGAGCAGCTTGCGGTGCTTCTTCTTCGCCATCCGCTTGCGCCGCTTCTTGATAACAGAGCCCACGACTACCCTCGCTCACTTCTCTTTACTCGGTGCTGGGCTGCATGGGCCCACACGACCTATGAGGGGCCAGCCTACCCGTCCGAGAGCTGAGGTCGTAATCGAGGTGTTTCCGGGAGATCGCGAACGGTCTCCCGGAACGCCGTCAGGCGGTCTCCACCCCCACGTAGCTCTCACGGAGGTACTCGTGAACCGCTTGCTCCGGCACCCGGAAGGACCTCCCCACCCGGATCGCCGGCAGATGACCGCTGTGCACCAAGCGGTACACGGTCATCTTCGACACTCGCATTACCGAGGCCACTTCCGCCACGGTAAGGAACTGAACCTCGTTCAGAGGCCTCTCGCCTGCAGCCATCTCACACCTGCACCTTCCGCACTCGACGGCCACCGGCTTCCCCTTCCGGTGACTCTTCGTCGCTGCGCACTCACTCCCCAATGTAGGGGCGGGTGATGCGAGTGGGGAAGAGGAGATGCCATCGGCCGCCTACTGTGACAGACACGCTCGATTGAGTACATAGCGAGTAAGCGGTCGGTAGTAATCAGACCGCACAGCGTCATCTAGCGGAACGACGACGGACACCCGTCCCTCTGCCTCTCCGACGAACAGCGCGGGATCGTCCGTATCGGCGAGACCGATGGCCTCGAACCCCAGTTGACCTGCCCCGCAGACCCATCCGTGGTCTCCGATGACCAGTTCCGGGAGGGGCCCGCCGGCCTCGGCGGCGGCCGCCAGGACGGTCCTGACCGGGAGGGGTGAATGGGTGTGTGCGCCGGTCGCACGACCGGCGTCCCCCACCTCCGGTTCGCGCACCAGCGCGACGCCTTGTACGTAGTCGAGGTTGTATGTGCGTAGGCCGAACCGGGTCGTTATGTCGATAGAGCTACCCTGCGCGGGGGTGAGGACGGCACACCCCGCCGCCGACAGGGCGTCCGCGAGCGCGGCGTAGAAATCGATCAGACGGTGCGGATGACCCGTACCGAGAAGCACGGGGTGACGGCGTCGGGCGGCTTCGCCGAGCCGTTCCGCGAAGGCGTCGAGGGCCGCCAGGGTCCGCTCCGGGTCGATCACATCATGCCCCGAAGTGTCTGATGGATCAGCCGAGACTCCGCATTTGTCGGCCATCAACTCGATCAAATCCCGCTGGCGCCACGACCATTCGGGATCAAGTCCGAGCAACAGACGGGGGTCGCGGGCGGCGAAGAGCCGGTAGCTGCGCAGGCTCTCCTCGCGCGACGTGGCCACGGGTCCGGCGAGCCGGGCGGCCAGCAGATGTGCGCGCAAAGCTCCGGTGCTCAACACGTCAGCGATGCTGACGCATCCGCCGATGCCCTATGCCCACAATGCGGAATATGCCCCACAGTTGGGCTAATGATCCCTATGGGAGCATCCCCCGCAACGGGAACACCGCCTTGCGTGTCGCCACGATCGCCTGGTCGAGGCGGTCCGCCGGGTCGTACCCCGACTCCCAGTCCTTCCAGGACACCGGCCACCGTCCGTCCGTCATCCGCATCGGCGCCAACTGCCGTGTGCGGGAGAAGACCTGCTGCCGCCAGCTCTCCGGCACGACCGTCTCCGGCTCGACGGGACGGCCCGCCGCCACCGCCACGAGGTGCGTCCACGAACGCGGCACGACCTCCACCACCGCGTAGCCGCCACCCCCCAGCGCGACCCAGCGCCCGTCGGCGTACGTGTGCGCCAGGTCGTGACAGGCGACCTGCACGGCCCGCTGCGCGTCGAGCGAGACGGCCAGATGCGCGAGCGGGTCCTCGAAATGGGTGTCCGCGCCGTGCTGGGTGACCAGCACCTGCGGCCGGAAGTCGGCGATCAGCTCGGGCACCACGGAGTGGAACGCCCGCAGCCAGCCCGCGTCCCCGGTGCCCGCCGGCAACGCGACATTCACGGCCGTGCCCTCCGCGCTGCCCGCCCCGGTCTCCTCGGGCCACCCGGTCTGCGGGAACAGCGTCCGCGGATGCTCGTGCAGCGAGATCGTCAGGACCCGCGGATCCTCCCAGAAGGCCGCCTGGACACCGTCGCCGTGATGCACGTCGACATCGATGTACGCGACCCGCTCGGCGCCCAGCTCGAGCAACCGGGCGATGGCCAGAGCGGCGTCGTTGTAGACGCAGAACCCGGAGGCGGCGCCGGGCATCGCGTGATGCAGCCCGCCCGCGAAGTTCACCGCGTGCAGCGCCTGACCGCGCCACACGGCCTCCGCGGCCCCCACGGACTGCCCGGCGATCATCGCGGACACCTCGTGCATCCCGGCGAACGCGGGATCGTCCATGGTCCCGAGGCCGTACGACGGGTCGGCCGACGCGGGATCCGCGGAAGCCGCCTTGACGGCCGCCACGTAGTCCTCGCGGTGCACCAGCCGCAGCGTCGAATCACCGGCGGGCTTCGCCGCGACCACCTCGACGTCCCGGTCGAGCCCGAAGGCGTCGACGAGGCCCCTCGTCAGCCGGAGCCGGACCGGATCCATCGGATGGTCCGGACCGAAGTCATACCCCGTTACTGCCTCGTCCCACATCAGCTGTGCGCGGCCGCTCATGCACGTCACCGTATCGGTCCGGTTGAGCTTCGAACGACCGGGCGTACCCCAGGGTCGCCAGGACCAGCACCATCGGTACGAGCATGGCCCCGCGGTAGTTCCACGCGTCACCCAGCGCGCCCACCAACGGGGAGCCGATCAGGAACCCGACGTAGTTGAAGATGTTCAGCCGCGCGATCGCCGTGTCCGACGCCCCCGGGAACAGTCTCCCGGCGGCCGCGAAGGTCTGCGGCACGATCACGCACAGCCCGAGCCCCAGCAGCGTGAACCCCAGCATGCCGACCCCGGCCCCGGGCGCGACGGCCACGACTCCGAACCCGAGCGCGGCGACCACGGCGCCCAGCCGCACCACCGCCACGGCCCCGAACCGCCGCACCCCGAGGTCTCCGACAGCCCGTCCCACCAGCGTCATCACCATGTAGACGTTGTACGGAACGGTCGCCATCTGCTCCGAACTGCCCAGCACGTCCTTGAGGTACTTCGCGCTCCAGTTGGAGACCGTCGAGTCCCCGATGTAGGCGAACGTCATCACCAGGCACAGCGGCAGCAGGAGCTTGAAGACGAGGGGACCCGCGCCCGCACCGGCCTGCGCGTCCTCCTTCCCGTCCGCGTCCGCGCCCCCGTCGACGTACCACCGGCTCCCCACCAGGGTGAGCGGCAGCAGCATCAGCACGGCCGGCAGATACGACACGAAGAGCGACAGATGCCAGTGCGCCCCGGCCCACGCGAGCGAGGCGCCCACGATCCCGCCCAGGCTGTACGCGGCATGGAAGCCGAGCATGATGCTGCGCCCGTACGACCGCTGGAGACTCACCCCGAGCATGTTCATCGAGGCGTCGAGACAGCCGACCGCGAGGCCGAAGGCGGCGAGGGCGACGGCCACCTCGACGAGCTGGTCACCGGCGCCGACACCGAGCAGGGCGAGCAGCACGACCGGCTGCGACCATCGCAGAATGTGGCTGGGGCGTATGCGCTTGACCAGATGCTCGGTGGCGACGCTGCCCAGCCCGGCGAGGACCGGGACGGCCGCCAGGAACGCCGGCAGGAGGGCGTCGGAGATCCCGTAGCGGTCCTGGATGGCCGGGATACGCGTCACGAGCAGCGCGAAGGCGGCACCCTGAGCGAAGAAGCTGAACGCCAAAGAGGCCCTACCGCGCCGCAGCACATCTGTCATGGCGGCGAGCGTAGGGCCCCGGCTTACCGGTGGGTAGATCAAGCCGAAGATGAATTTTGCTCAGCTCTTCGGGGGCGGGGGTGGGGAGGGACTGCCGAGGTCCTCGCGGCGGACCCGTCCGGGTCCGCCGTGCGGGGCACGGGGACCTCCGTGCGGAGCCGTTCAGCTCTGCTTCCCGGACTCTGCGGCGACCTCGTGCTCCAGCATCTTCTCCATCGGGACGACGGCGAAGCGGCCGCTGAGCAGGAAGGCGAGGACCATCGAGGCGACCATGACGACCGTGCCGAGCCAGACCATGGTGTCGATCGGCAGTGTGTAGGCGCCCACCACCCGCGCGACACACTCACTGAGCAGGACCGTGCCCCATACCAGCGAGAACGTCCGCTCGGCCTTCCGGAACGCCTCGGAGCCCGCCGCCAGCCGGTCCCAGGCCGCGGCCCGCGCCGCGTCGCCCTTCACGAGGAACGGCTTCATCCCCTGCGTCATCATCGGCCGCCCGAGCCTGACGGACACGAGGACACCGATCCCGATCGCGCTGCTGACCCCGCTGTCCTTCGCCAGCATCAGCCGCGGGTCACCGGCGACCAGGCTGAGCGCGAGCCCGACCACGTTGACGAACAGGATCAGCCCGGCCAGGGCGTTGGCCTTGCGCTCCTTCACCACGCTCCACACGGTGCGCACGGCCGGCACGACGCTGCTCCAGCCGAGCGCCGCCATCGTGCTCATCCCGAACCCGTTCTTGAGCAGGTAGTACGACCCGACGGGCACGGCCACGTCCACGATCAGCGGCAGGAAGCTCGGCCGCGGGCCGGCGGTCTCCGGCGTGGTGGCCGTCTCCGTCCGGGCAGCGCTGGTGGTCTCTCCGGTGCTGATCTCGGTGGCGGTGATGCTCATGATCGGGTCCCTCCGTCGTAGCTGTGTACGTCCCGTTTCGATGTACTCAGCTTCGCGGTCGGACCCCGCCCTCCGACAGAAACGATCGTCCGGAGCTCGGCATGACAAATGTCAGCGCCCGCCGATGGGAACCGTCATACCAGCAGGTCAGCCAACTCCCCCATGTCGGCGAAGAGTTGAGTGGCGCCGGTCAGCCGGTCGGCCGGTGTCATGGCGGTGAACCCGTACACGTCCATCCCGGCCGCGTTGGCCGCCTGTACGCCCAGGGGACTGTCCTCGACGACGGCGCACCTCTCCGGCCGTACGCCCATGCGCTCGGCGGCGTGGAGGAACAGATCGGGGGCCGGCTTGCCCCTCCCGACGTCCTGCGAGCTGAAGATCCGGTCCTCGTCGAACCACCGGTCGAGCCCCGTCGTCCGGTGTCCGACCCGGATCCGCTCGTGACTCCCGGAGGAGGCCACACAGTACGGCACTCCGTCCGCGGCCAGCTTCTCCAGTACCTGGCCGGCCCCGGGAACGGGCTTCAGCTCCCGTTCGAACGCGGCGAAGACCCGTGCGTGGAAGACGTCGTCGAAGTCGTCCGGCAGCCGCCGGCCGGTGCGCTCCAGGACCAGGTCGTGGATGCGGTGCATCGCGGAGCCCATGTAGTCACGCAGGGAGTCCTCGTACGAGGTGGGGTGCCCGAGTTCGGTGAGGTAGGCGGCCAAGTGGGTATTGGAGATCGACTCGCTGTCCACGAGGACACCGTCATTGTCGAAAATAATCAGGTCGTAGCGCATAACAAAGACCCTAAACGCAGAAAACCCCCGGACCGGTATCCCCGGTCCGGGGGTTTTCTCAAAATTTGTTCGGCGGCGTCCTACTCTCCCACAGGGTCCCCCCTGCAGTACCATCGGCGCTGTGAGGCTTAGCTTCCGGGTTCGGAATGTAACCG
>NZ_JBSFZS010000200.1:0-8101 GCF_053600395.1 Streptomyces sp. NPDC005070
GGGCGCATGTGGCCGCCACGATGGCCCGCATCGCCGAGGTGATCGGGCAGGAGGCGGACGCGGCGAAGTACGCCGAACTCGCCGAGGGCGTGCGGCAGGCGTTCCACGACGAGTTCGTCACCCAGAACGGCAGGATCGCCGGTTCGGGGCAGACCGGTTACGCGCTCGCCCTCGAGTTCGGCCTGCTGACCGACGCCGATCAGCGAGCTCACGCTGCCGCGCAACTCGTCCGGCTGGTGCGCGAGAAGGACCACAGGGTCGCCACCGGTTTCCTCGGCACGCCGGTGATCTGCGACGCGCTCACCTCCGCCGGAGCGGTCGACGACGCCTATCAGATGCTGCTGCAGACCGAATGCCCGTCGTGGTTGTACCCGGTGACGATGGGTGCCACGACGATCTGGGAGCGGTGGGACTCGATGCTTCCGGACGGATCGATCAATCCGGGGGAGATGACCTCGTTCAACCACTACGCCCTCGGTGCGGTGGCCGACTGGATGCACCGCGTGGTGGCGGGGCTCGCCCCGGGCTCGCCGGGCTATCGGAGCCTGCTCGTCGAGCCACGTCCCGGCGGCGGGCTCACCTGGGCCCGCACCGCACACCGCACGCCGTACGGGCTCGCCGAGGTCTCCTGGGAACGCGTGGTCGGTGAGCTGCGGGTGAGGGTGACCGTACCGACCGGCTCGACCGCCGTCGTCGTACTGCCGGGGGCCGAGCGGCAGGAGGTCGGCTGCGGCCACCATCGCTTCGCCGTGCCCTACCGGGACCCGGAAGACGACCCTCGGTGGAGTCCTTCGCCGCCGTAGCCGTCCGATGAGCCGACGAAGGCGGGCAGGGAGGACCTGAGGGGCCGGCTCACAGGCTCGTCCCGTCGCCGGCCGTCGGAGCATCACATCGGTGGGTCCTCCTCTTCGCCCTGGCCGATGGGCAGGAGGAGCAGGAAGGTGGTCGGGTCGCTGTGTGTCACGGAGAGCCGTCCGCCCAAGGAAGCCGTCAGGTCACGGGCCAGGGCGAGCCCGATGCCTTTTCCGGGGCCGCCGCCGGAGTGTCCGCGGTCGAACACCCGCGCGGGATCCCCGTCGATGCTGCCCTCGTCGGCCACGTCGAAGGCGAGGGCGCTTCCCAAATCCCGGGTGCCGATCCGAACGGTTCCGCGCCCGTGCACTCTGGCGTTGTCGAGGAGGATGCCGAGTACCTCGGACACGGGCCCGCCCGGGATCCGTACATCCGCGGGCACGTCATCGGCGGCGCTCTCGAGCCGTCGGCCTTCCTGGGCGAAGAGCCCGTACCACCGTTGGGTCGTCTCCTGGAGCAGTTGTCGCGCCGGCACACGCGGTGCGGCCGAGTGGGCCCAGCCGTGTGAGCGGGACAGACGCAGAAGCTCCTCGACGGTTTGATGCAGGCGCTGGGTGGTGGCCAGAGCCTCGGCGACGACCGGTCGAAGACGCGTCGCGTCGTCCTCGTCGAGTCCCCCCTCCAGGGCGAGTTGCAGTCCTGCGAGAGGGGTGCGCAGTTGGTGGGAGGCGTTGCTTGTGAAGTCCCTTTCGTGGCGCAGGAGTTCGGACAGGTTGTCGAGCATCTCATTGTGGGTGCGGGCGACCTGGTCGATCTCGGCGACGCTGCTGGGGCCGGCCCGTTGGGACAGGTCGCCCTCGGCGACGGCCCGGCAGTGGCGCGAGAGGTCCTCCAGGGGTGCGGCCAGCGCCCGTGCCTGGCGACGGGCGACGAGTACGGCGACGGACAGCGCCACGAGCGCCACGCCCAACAGCACGGCCCAGGCCACGAGGACGCGACGCTGCACGGCGCCGGCCGGTGAGGAGGCCCGGACGACGCCGATCACCCGCTCGGCGTGGGAGACCGGCACGGTGACGACGAGCTGCCCGGCCGTCCCGTGCCGGACCAGCCCTCCGCCCAGGGCACGACGGACCGGAGCGTCACCGGTCGCCGGGCCGCTGCCCGCCCGTAGCCGTGCCCGCGGGTCGTACAGGCCCAGATTCCCGCCACGCGGGGGACGGGGCAGTTCGACGGGGTCGCCGGATGCGTAGTCCGGGCTCACGCGCACCGCAGCCGCCAGCGCCGCTCGTTCCAGAGCGTCCCGCTGTGCTGTGTAGAGCGACGACCGGATGACCAGGGCCAAGGGAGTGGCGAGGAGGACCACGGCGACCAGTGCGGCGGTAAGGGCTACGCGCACCACTCGCTGTCTCATGACCTCATGATGCGGTCCCGCCGCCGGGCCCGAGGTGACGCGGCGCCGCTTTTGCCGTCGTCTAACCCTCGCCGGGCGGAACGTTAACCCGCGACTCCCTAGCGTCGCTCTCATGGCCGGTCGGTACGGACACCTCATGAGAGGGGCAGCAACCATGGGACGACACGCACAGGCGGTCGCGCTGGTCGGGGTGGCGATCGCCGTGGGGGCGATCGCCGGTTGCTCCGGCTCCGGCAGGCACGCCACGGCACCGACGCAGTCCACGGCGAACAGCGTGGGGCAGGCGCAGGCCGCGCCCACCGAGTCCAATCCGCCCGGTGACATCCCCGACAACCAGGTCTACGTGGCCTACCGGCCGACCGGAGGATCTTTCACCGGTTTCACCGTGAAGGTCCCCGAAGGCTGGGCGCGCACGGTCCGGGGCGGCATCACGACGTTCACGGACAAGCTGAACACCATCACGATCACTTCCGTGCCGGCCTCGGCCGCTCCGACGACCGGCTCGGTCAACGCTACCGTCGTGCCCCAACTTCGTTCGCAGACACCGAAGTTCACCTCCCCGAAAGCCTCTGAGGTGAACCGCCACGCGGGACGCGTCGTGCTGCTGACCTATCAAGGCGACTCGGCCAAGGACCCGGTCACCGGAAAGGTGGTGCGCGACGCGTTCGAACGCTACGCCTACTACCGGTCCGGCCATGAAGTGAACCTGACCCTGTCCGGCCCGGTGAACGCCGACAACGTCGACCCGTGGCGCATCGTCAGTGACTCCGTGACATGGCGGTGAGGACAGTGCACACCGCCACCGCCACCGGCGCACACCGTCTCGACGACGAGGTTCTCACCGCCCGCGAGTTGTACCGCTTCTACCGCGCCGGCGAGGAGGAGACACTCGCCCTGCGCGGGGTGTCGCTGGCCGTGCGCGCCGGCGAGACGGTCGCCGTCGTAGGGCCCTCGGGCGCGGGCAAATCGACCCTGCTGGCCTGTCTGGCAGGGCTCGACGAACCCTCCGGAGGCGAAGTCCGCGTCGACGGCGTCCGCATCAGCCACCGGCCCGAGACGGAACGGGCCCGGCTACGGGCCCGTCACATCGGCGTCCTGCTGCAGACCCGCAACCTCCTGCCGCACCTGAGCGTGCGGGACAACATCCGGCTGCCGCAGCAGGCCATGGGCCGCAGGCCGAAGGTCACGGCCGACGACCTCCTGGCGCAGGCGGGGATCGCCGACCGGTCGCACGCCCTGCCCCGCCAACTGTCCGGCGGGGAGCTCGCACGGGCCGGACTGGCCGTCGCCTTGGCGAACTCTCCCGCCGTACTCCTGGCGGACGAACCCACGGGCGAACTCGACGGTGAGACCGAACACCTCGTCCTCACGATGCTGCGGCAACGGGCGGCGGACGGCTGCGCGGTGCTGATCGTGACGCACAGCGCGGAAGCCGTACGGATCGCCGACCGGGTCATCGCCCTGGACGACGGGAAGGCCACCGACAGGCCGTCCTCCATTCTCCCGGAGGGACCCCATGACGGCGCCCGATGACGCACTCGTGACCTGTACCGACACGGCCCTCACCTTCGGCCGGGACGCCCAGGCCGTCGTGGCCGTGCACGGAGCGAACCTGACGATCCGTCCCGGCGAACGGCTCGCGATCGTCGGAGCATCCGGCTCGGGCAAGAGCTCGCTGCTGCACCTGATCGCCGGACTCGAACGCGCCACCACCGGAACCGTCACCCGAGCCGGGGGCTTGGAGCCGAGCGACATCGGGCTGGTCTTCCAGAACGACAGTCTCATCCCCGCGCTGAACGTGGCCGAGAACGCCGCCCTCCCCCTGATCCTCGCCGACCACCCTGAGAACGAGGCACGGCGGACCGCTCTCGCGGCACTCGCCCAGGTCGGCGTCCAGCACTTGGCCGACCGGCTTCCCGAGGAGATCTCTGGAGGCCAGGCTCAACGTGTGGCCGTCGCCCGGGTGCTGTCCCAGGCCCCCCGTCTGATCCTCGCCGACGAGCCCACCGGCCGCCTCGACCACGCCAGTGGCGCCCGCGTCCTGGACGCCCTGCTGGCCGCCGCGGACCTGACAGGGGCCGCACTCGTCGTCACGACCCATGACCCGGCCGTCGCCGCCCGGCTCGCACAGCGCCGCACCATGCGCGACGGACGACTGCTCGCACCGGAGGAGATGCCATGATCACCGCATGGGTGAAAGGCCTGACCCGCCACCGCACCGGACGGCTCCTGGCCGCCCTGACCGGCGTCGCTCTGGCCGTCGCCCTGATCGCGGCACTCGGCTCCTTCCTCACCGCGTCCCAGGCGACCATGACCCAGCGCGCCCTGCGCTCGGTCGCCGTCGACTGGCAGGTCCAGGTCCAGCCCGGCGCCGATCCGAACGCGGTCCTGTCCCTCATCCGCAAGACCCCCGGCACACAGACCGCGCTCCCGGTCGGCTACGCGCACACCACCGGCTTCAGCGCCCATGCGCAGGGCAGCACCCAGACCACAGGGCCCGGAATCGCCCTCGGCCTGCCCGACGGCTACCGGAACCGGTTCCCCGACGAGATCCGCACCCTCGCCGGCTCCCCGAACGGCGTCCTGCTCGCCCAGCAGACCGCGTCCAACCTCCACGCGGCCCCGGGAGACACCATCACCGTCGGACTCCCCGGCATCGGCCGACACCAGGTCACCGTGGACGGAGTGGTCGACCTGCCCCAGGCCGACTCCCTCTTCCAGACCGTCGGCGCGCCCAGCCAGTCCCAGCCCACGGCACCACCGGACAACGTCGTACTCCTGCCCGCCGCACGGTTCGCCGCGCTCACTCACGGCGCCACCGGAACAACGACGCAGATCCACGTCGCCCGCGACCACACCCACCTGCCCACCGACCCCGCAGCCGCCTTCACCACCGTCACCGGCGCCGCCCACAACCTG
This sequence comes from Streptomyces sp. NPDC005070, assembly GCF_053600395.1. Classification (NCBI taxonomy): domain Bacteria; kingdom Bacillati; phylum Actinomycetota; class Actinomycetes; order Kitasatosporales; family Streptomycetaceae; genus Streptomyces; species Streptomyces sp. NPDC005070. The sequence goes on from NZ_JBSFZS010000200.1 coordinate 5,123, forward strand.
GAGGCCCACTCGGCGGGCACCGCACTCGTCGGCGACAACGTCGGCGCCGCCCTGGACTCCGCCCGTCAGGACGCCCTCTACGCGCAGGTCCTGTTCCTGTTCCTCGGCGTCCCCGGCGCCGTCCTCGCCGCCGCCCTGACCACCGCCGTCGCCGCCGCGGGCGGTGACCGCCGCCGCCAGGAACAGGGGCTGCTGCGCCTGCGCGGACTGCGCCCCGGGCAGATCACCGCGCTCGCGGCACTCGAAGCCGCCCTGATCGGCCTGCTCGGCGGCCTCGTCGGTCTGGGCACGGCCGCCCTGACCGGACACCTCGCCTTCGGCGCCGCATCCTTCGGCGCGGGTGCTGCCACGTGGCCCGTCTGGTATGGAGTCGCCTTCGTCCTCGGGGCCGCGGTGGCCGCCGGAGCCGTCCTCGTACCCGCCCTGCGCGACCTGCGCACCGTCACCGTCGCCGACACCCGTAGAGAGAACAGTCCTCGACGCGGTCGCGGCCCCTGGTGGATGCGGTACGGCCTGGACTTCGTCCTGCTGATCGGCTCGTGGCTGGTCTTCCGCGCCTCCTCCGGCAACCAGTACGCCCTGGTCCTCGCGCCCGAGGGCGTACCCACCATCTCCGTGTCGTACTGGGCCTTCCTCGGCCCGGTGCTGCTGTGGATCGGCGCCGCCCTGCTCGTGTGGCGACTCACCCTGCTGGCCCTCGACCACGGCCGCCCCGCGCTGGCACGGCTCGCTCGCCCGCTGACGGGGAACCTGGCCGGTACCACCGCGGCCACGCTCTCCCGCCGAAGCCGGACGCTCGCACGGTCGGTGGTCCTGCTCGCCCTCGCCGTCTCCTTCGCCGTGTCCACCGCGGTCTTCAACGCCACCTATCAGCAACAGGCGGAAGTCGACGCCCGGTTGACCAACGGCGCCGACGTCACCGTCACCGAGCCTCCGGGCGCCCACCATTCGCCGAGCACGGCAACCACCTTGCGGGTCGGCGGAGTACGACACGTCGAGCCGCTCCAGCACCGGTTCGCCTATGTCGGCTCCGACCTCCAGGACCTCTACGGCGTCCGCCCCGCCACCGTCACGCGAGCGACCTCGCTCCAGGACGCCTATTTCGCCGGCGGCACCGCGCGGCAGCTCATGCACAGCCTGGACCGGCGTCCGGACAATCTTCTGGTCAGCGAGGAGACCGTGCACGACTTCCAACTCCGGCCCGGCGACACGGTCAACCTCCGCATCCAGGACGCCCGGACCAAGGCCCTGCGCACGGTCCCCTTCCACTACGCCGGAGTGGTCAAGGAGTTCCCCACCGCCCCCAAGGACAGCTTCTTCGTCGCCAACGCCTCCTACATCACCAAAACCACCGGCAGCGACGCGGTGGGAGCCTTCCTCATCGACACCGGCGGCAGCCGGCAGCAGCAGATCGCCTCTCACCTGCGCGAGCAACTGGGCAGCGGCGCCACCGTCACCGATCTGACCCAGACCCGCGGCACGGTCGGCACCAGCCTGACCTCCGTCGACCTGGCCGGCCTCACCCGCATCGAGCTCGTCTTCGCGGTACTGCTGGCCGCCGGTGCCGGGGGACTGGTCCTCGCCCTCGGACTCGCCGAGCGGCGCCGCACCTTCGCCATCGCCACCGTCCTCGGGGCGACAGGACGACAACTGCGCGGCATGGTCCTCACCGAGGCCCTCCTGCTGGCCGCGACCGGCCTGGCCACAGGTGCCCTCATCGGCTGGGCCCTGTCACAGATGCTCGTCAAGGTCCTCACCGGCGTCTTCGACCCCCCGCCGGCCACGTTGGCCGTCCCCGGCACCTATCTGGCCGTCACCGGCCTCGCCGCCGTGGCCGCCGTACTGGCCGCAGCCCTCAACGGCATCCGTAGTTCCCGGCGCCCCGCCGTGGAGGAGCTGCGCGACATGTGAACCACACCGACCACGCCGACCACGCCGTCACGATCGAAGACCTCACCGAGGGACCTACGCTGTCGCCCATGGGCACGTCCACGACACCCGACCGGAACCACCTGCGCGTCCTCGTCGTCGAGGACGACGAGACCATCGGCCGTCACCTCGAGACCGGCCTGCGCGGCAACGGCTACGCCGCGCTCTGGATCCGTACCGGCGTCGCCGCCCTCACCGAAGCGGGCACCACCCCCACTCCCTACGACGCCGTCCTCCTCGATCTCGGTCTGCCCGACATCGACGGACTGGACGTCGCCCGAGACCTGCGCACCCGGTTTCCGGACCTGCTGATCGTCATCCTCACCGCACGTACCGACGACATCGACATCATCGCCGGCCTGGAGGCCGGAGCGGACGACTACCTGGTCAAGCCGTTCTCCCTGACCGTCCTGCTCGCCCGCCTGCGCGCCCATCTGCGCCGCCGAGCGGTCACGCCCGCCGAGCGGACACCGGTACGGCTCCACGACCTCGTCATCGACACGAAGGCTCGCCGGTGCACTCTCCACAACGAGGAGATCAAACTGCGTCCCAAGGAGTTCGACCTGCTGGCCACGCTCGCCCAGCACCCCGGAGCAGCCGTCTCACGCGAAACTCTCATGGCCGAGGTATGGGACGAGAACTGGTTCGGCCCCACCAAGACGCTGGACGTCACGATGGCCGGCCTGCGCCGTCGGCTTGCCCAGGCAGCCGAGGCATCGAGCCGCCCGTGCCGACTGCCGCGCATCGTCACGCTCAGAGGACACGGCTACCGGCTGGAAATCTGACGCTGCCCTGTCCGGTGTCGTGGGTGTCGCGGGAATCGGAGCCGCTGAGTCCGCGGGATGCCCGACAGACCGCGGCTGCGCGTTCAGGAGCCTGCCCCACGAGCACCTCGTCGCCGGTCTCGCAGCCGCCCTCCCTCGCCGGCTCCCGGGCCGAACAGCAAGCAGCTCCCAGCCGACCCACCGGGCCGTTCACAGGGCAATCGGCCGATATCCGAGCGCCTCGTCGACGATCTGCTCGGCTGAGCCGTCCCGAAGCTCGACCGGG
>NZ_JBSFZS010000201.1:0-8077 GCF_053600395.1 Streptomyces sp. NPDC005070
ACTCGGAGACCGCCAGCACGACGGCGTCCACCGTGTCGGGCTCCTCGGCCGTCCACGCCAGGGACTCCAACTGCCGGCGGGTCCAGCGTCGCCCGGCGCTCACCCCTCCGGAGACCGGGAACGAGTGCGCCCAGCCCATCGCCTTGACCGCCATCGCCCGACCTCACTCCCGCTCGTTCCGTCCGTGTCCTGTCGTACGGGTCGTGTACCCGCGCTCCGCCGGTACAGTCGGCGCACCGCGGGTGCCCCCGGCACACGCCGCGGCCCTCCGCACCTGCCCCCGGGGAGGAGTTGGGGCCGGGGTTCATGTGCCCGCTCCGGTGCCCGGGTGACACCTCGGTGAGTCAATTCCGTGGGACGACCCGAACTCCCCTTTGGGGCGAACCCGCACGCGAAGGGAACAACGGGCCAACACTGTCCGTACTATCTGTAAGCCGGGGCATACGCACCAAGTGCGGTCGCCCAGCCATGCAGCCCGGTCCGACACCAACACGCCCTGCCCCACGGCATCTTCCCGGGGGTGTTCATGTGGCGACCGCGCTCCGAAGAGAGGTCCCATCGTGCCCGACACCACAACGTCCACCGAACTGACATCGCAGTACACGGCCCAGGTGGTCGCCGACCTGGAGCGCAATGCCAAGGAACAGGAGCGCATCGGTGCGGAAATGGAGGCGCTGCAGGAGCAGTTGAACGCTCTGCGGCACGACCACTCCGTGCTCACCAACCTGCAGCAGGCGCTGGGGGCGACGGCCGCGCCCGTCGGGACCGGCCCCGAACCGACGGCGGCGACCTCGGTGCCCCGTCAGAAGGCCCCCGGCAAGTCCGCCGAGGGCAAGCGCGTCCGGGTCAGGAAGGCCGACGGCAAGAAGGCCGACAGCGGGAAGGCCACGGCGGCACGGACGTCGGCGGCCAAGAAGCCCGCCGCCGAGGAGACCTCGACGCAGCCCACCCTCATCGAGCTCATCCGCCGCTACCTCACGGAGCAGCGGGAACCCCGCTCCGCCGCCGAGGTGTCCACGGCACTGGTCCAGACGCATCCCGAGCGCCGCATCCAGACCAACGTCGTCCGGACCACCCTCGAGAACCTCGTGGCCAAGAGCCATGCCCACCGCGCCAAGCAGGGAACGTCCGTTTTCTACACGGCCGTCGAGGGTGACGAGCCGTCGGCGCCGTCGACCGCCGCGGAACAGCCCGCGAAGGCGGAGGCGAAGGTCAAGGCGGCGGCGAAGACGGACAGCGACTGAAGCGGTCGAATCCCGTTCGTACGGGGCTTGCACATCCACGCGGCCTCGTGGCCCCGCGGAGATCGGTGAAGTCCGGTGCCACGGCCGCGGCGTTCGCGCCGCGGCCCGCCACCGCACCATGCCGTGACGTGCCGCACCCTGCCATGCCGTGCCACACCGGTCAGGCCGTCACCTTGGCGATGAACGCCGCGAGGTTCAGCACTGTCCGCTGGATCTTCTCCTCCAGCGTCAGTGACTCGCGCAGCCGCCCTCCGGCGCCCGCGTCCTTCTTCCCCCGCACATACAGCGAACAGGCGAGGTCGCTGCAGATGTAGGCGCCGACCGAGTTGCCCTGCTGCCCGGCCTTCCCCGCCTTGGGCGCGACCATCAGGGAGACGCCTCCGGTGTGGGTGGTCACACACATCGAGCACATGCTGCGCCGTAGCTGCCCCACCGTCGCGCTGGGACAGCGCAGCATGAGGCCCTTCAGGCCGTCACCCAGTTCGGCCACGACATAGGCGCGATCGGGTGCCTGAGGGTCCCGCCAGCCGAGATAGTCCAGGTCGTCCCAGGGCCGCTCGGCCAGGTCGCGCGGGACGGACAGACGCTTCGCCTCACCCTTGGTGCAGTTCACGAACGCGGTACGGATCTCTTGCTCGGTCAACGGCTTCATAAGACTCACGGTAATTTGCCTAAAAGCTTTAGGCAAATGCATAATCGGTTACGCCGAGGGAGAGGGCGAGAGGGAGGAAGCACATGGGACGCGCGGGACTGAACGCCGAACGCCTGACACGGGCGGGGGCGGAGCTGGCCGACGAGGTCGGCTTCGATCAGGTGACCGTCTCGGCCCTGGCCAGGCGGTTCGACGTCAAGGTCGCGAGTCTGTACTCGCATGTGAAGAGCTCGCAGGACCTCAAGACCCGTATCGCCCTGCTCGCCCTGGACGAACTCGCCGAGCGGGGCGCCGCCGCGTTGGCCGGACGGGCCGGACGGGACGCCCTGACCGCCTTCGCGAACGTCTACCGCGACTACGCCCGGGAACACCCCGGCCGCTATGCCGCCGCCCGGCTGAGGCTCGACCCCGAGACCGCGGCGGCGAGCGCGGGCGTCAAGCACGCGCGGATGATGCGGGCGATCCTCCGGGGCTACGACCTCACGGAGCCGGACGAGACCCATGCGGTCCGTCTGCTGGGCAGTGTGTTCCACGGCTATGTGAGCCTGGAGTCGAGTGGAGGCTTCAGCCACAGTGCCCCCGACTCCTCCGAGAGCTGGGCGCGCGTCCTGGACGCCCTCGACGCCCTGCTGCGCAACTGGCCCGCCCCCTGAGTCCACCGCCCGCCCGGCCGGTGACACCGAGGGTCCGCGCTTCCCGGGCCTGTGCCGGACACCGTCGACTCTGCCGGTGTCCGGCACGGAACCATCCTCCGTGCTCCCCTGCCGACATCGTGTAGCGCGGTGAGTGACATGCGCATTGCCGGTTCCCGGCAGTGTTGCCTAGGCTCTGCGTGCCGGTCACCGTCAAGAAGTCGTCACCGGGCCGTCAGGAAACCGGGGGGACGAACGGATGGAACGGCGGATACCCGAGCAGTATCTGGAGGGCTATGCCCGGATACTGGTGGATGTCTCCGTCACCGGCAGGCGGCTCACCCGCGACGAGATCGAGTCCCGGCGAAACCTCGGCGAACGGGCCGCCGACGCCGGTCACAGCCTGCCCGCCCTCATCAGCGCCCACCTCTCCGCCGCCCGCACCGCCTGGCCCGCCTCACCGGGTTCGGCCGACGGCGCGCTGGCCGCGGTCCAACAGGTCATCGACGCCTTCGCCGAGGGCTACGGCCGGGCGCAGCTCCTCGCCGTACGCAAGGAGGAGGCCGCCCGGCGCGAGTTCATCGACGACCTCCTCTACGGGCGCAGCGACCTGGGCCGGCTGGCCGAGCGCGCGGAACGCTTCGGTCTGCGGCTCTCCCCCACACACGCCGTCGCCGTCGCACAGGGCCCGACGGCCTACGACGAGTCGGCGCCCGTACCCCGCCAGGTGGAGCGGGCGCTCATCGCCCGCTTCGGCGACCGCAGCATCCTGTTCACCACGAAGGACGGCAGGATGCTGTGCATCGCGCCCGGTGAACAGGGCGACGTCCTCACCCACTTCGCCCAGCAGGCGCACGCGGCCACCGACGGCGGACGGGTGGCCGTCGGCCGGCCCCAGCCCGGACCCGGCGGGGTCGTCCAGTCCTACGAGGAGGCGCTCAACGCCCTCGAACTCGCCGAGCGTCTCGGACTGGACGCGCCCGTCCTGCGCGCCGCCGACCTGCTCGTGTACCCGGTGCTGACCCGGGACCGCCAGGCGATGGCCGACCTGGTCCTCGTCGCGCTGGGACCGCTCACCTCGGCCCGCGGCGGCGCCCAGCCGCTCCTGGAGACGCTGACCGCGTACTTCGACACGGGCTGCGTCGCCGCCGCGGCTGCCCGCCGGCTCTCGTTGAGCGTGCGCGCGCTGACGTACCGCCTCGAACGCATCCACCAGCTCACCGGCACCGACCCCGCCGACCCCGCGCACCGCTACACGCTGCAGACCGCCGTCATCGGGGCCCGGCTGCTGGACTGGCCCGCACGCGGTCTGTGACTCAGCGGTAATCGGGGTTGGGGGCGTCCGGACGGCAGCCCGCGTCCCACAGCGAACGCTGGTTGCCGTGGGCGGGGATGCCGCCGGACCGCTTCAGCAGGGCCGCCATGTGCATCAGGTTCCAGGTCATGAACGTGGTGCTGCGATTGGTGAAGTCGTTCTCGGGACCGCCCGAGCCCGGGTCGAGATACGACGGGCCGGGTCCCGCCGGCCCGATCCAGCCGGCGTCGGCCTGCGGCGGGACGGTGTAGCCGAGGTGCTGGAGGCTGTAGAGGAGGTTCATCGCGCAGTGCTTCACGCCGTCCTCGTTGCCGGTGATCAGACAGCCGCCGACGCGCCCGTAGTACGCGTACTGGCCGGCGGAGTTGAGCACCCCCGAGCAACTGTAGAGCCGCTCGACCACCTGCTTGGTGACCGAGCCGTTGTCCCCGAGCCAGATCGGCCCCGCGAGGACGAGGATGTCGGCGGCCATCACCCGTTCCTGGATGGCGGGCCAGTCGTCCGTGGCGAAGCCGTGTTCGGTCATGTCCGGGTAGACACCGCGAGCGATGTCGTGGTCCACGGCGCGTACGACTTCGGTCGTGACGCCCTGTGCTTCCATGATCGCGCTGCTCTTGTCGACCAGCCCCTCGGTGTGACTCAGCCCGGGTGCCGGCTTGAGGGTGCAGTTGATGAACAGCGCGCGCAGGTCTTCGAAGCGGTACGCGTCGTCGGTCGCCGGGGTGGACGGTGACTCGGTCACGGATGACTCCTTCGTACGGGGCCGTGGCGGTGAGGGCCGGGGAACGGGGTGACCCGGATGCCGGGTCCGGCTGGTCGCCCGGGAGCAGCGTCTCGCGTGTGTCCCGTTTTGTCCTCGACCGACTCGGCGGTTCGGCCGCCACGGCTTCCGGGCCGCCTCCGTCCCGAACCCGTCCCTCTCTCCGATGCCGGTCTGCCGCGGCAGGACCTAGGGTGGTGGTCGTGACGACTGGACGATGGGAACTCGGCGGCGACTTGGGTGTCGCGCGTATCGGCTACGGCGCGATGAAGCTGACCGGCTGGCCCCAGGGAGAGCGGCCGGACCGGGAAACCTCGCTGGGCATTCTGCGGCGCGCCGTGGAGCTCGGGGTGAACCACATCGACACCTCGTACTACTACGCGCGTGACGGAGTGTCGGCGAACGAGCTGATCCGGGAGGCACTGCACCCCTACCCGGACGACCTGGTGATCGTGACCAAGGTGGGCGCCCTGGTCGAGGGTGCCGACATCGCGCTGCCCGCGGCGAAGAAGACGGGTCTGACGGCCGACAATCTGCGCCGGGGTGTCGAGGCGAACCTGCGCTCGCTCGGCCTGGACCGGATGGACGTGGTGAACCTCCGGATGGGTGATGTCGGCGAGGCGGGCGCGGCCTCCCTGGCCGAGCCGCTGGAAGCGCTGCTGGCGCTGCGCGACGAGGGCCTGATCCGGCACCTGGGCATCTCCAACATCTCGGCCGACCAGTTCGCCGAGGCCCGCAAGATCGCGCCGATCTCCTGTGTCCAGAACCTCTACAACCTGTCCCGGCGCGACGACGATCCCCTCGTCGACGCCTGCGCCGAGGCCGGTATCGCCTACGTCCCCTTCTTCCCGGTCGGCGGCTTCCGGCCCGTCACCGCCGAACACCTGGAGGCCGTGGCCGCGCGCCACCGGGCGACCACGCCTCAGGTGGCCCTGGCCTGGCTGCTGGCCCGGTCTCCGGGCATCCTCCTCATCCCCGGCACCGGCTCCCTGGCACATCTGGAGGAGAACATCGCCGCGGGAGCACTCGAACTGACCGCCGAGGACCTCGCCGAGCTGGGGTGACGGACACCATGCGATCCGTTGCGCGCCGTCTGCAACCGAAGCGGCCCCGATCGTGTCTCTGCACCTGACTGGAGCGCGTGGGGACCGGACTGCCGCACGGGCCCCACGTCTCGGGGAGGCATGAGTCATGAGCACATGGGCGGTACCGGGCTACACCGAGTCCCGCGAGCTCGGTTCGGGGGCGAGCGGTCGCGTCGCGCTGGCCGTGCACGAGGAGACCGGGCATCCGGTCGCGGTGAAGTACCTCAGCGAGTCGCTGCGCACCCGTCCGGGCTTCGTACAGGAGTTCCGGGCGGAGGCGCGACTGCTCGGCGGGCTGCGCAGCGACCACGTGGCCGGCCTCTACGAGTACGTGGAGGGACCCGACGGCGCGGCCATCGTCATGGAACTGGTGGACGGAGTGTGTCTGCGGGTCCTGCTCGCCCAGCAGGCGCCCCTCGACCCGGAGGCCGCTCTCGTCCTCCTCAAGGGCTCGCTGCTCGGCCTCGCCGACGCCCACCGCGTCGGCGTCGTCCACCGTGACTACAAGCCGGAGAACGTCCTCGTCCGCCCCGACGGCACGTCGAAGCTCGTCGACTTCGGGATCGCCGCCACCGACGGCACCACGGCGGGCATCGCGGGCACACCGTCGTACATGGCTCCCGAGCAGTGGACCGGCGCGCCCGCCTCGCCGGCCGCCGACGTCTACGCCGCGACCGCGACGTTCTTCGAGTGTCTGACCGGCCGCAAGCCCTACACGGGCGAGAACCTCGCCGAACTCGCTCTTCAGCACGTGGACGGAGTCATCCCCGCCGACGAGGTTCCCGAGCCGGTCCGCTCGCTCGTCGAGCGGGGTCTCGCGAAGGCGCCCGGGCAACGGCCCGCCCACGCCGAGGACTTCGTGGCGGAACTCGAGGCGACGGCCGGCGGCGCGTACGGCCCGGACTGGGAGGAGCGCGGTCGTCGGCAACTCGCGGCGCTCGCCGCCCTGTTCCTCCTGCTGCTTCCCTCCGCCCCCTCTGTGCCGCGTCACGCCACGGACACCGCGCGCACGATCCTCGCCAGGACGCCGGACCGGCTCCGGGCCTGGCAGCCGAGTCTCCGCTCGCTGCTGGTGTCCGTCGCAGCGCTCGTCGCGGCCCTTCTGCTGACGTACGGCATCGACCGGCACGCCCCGGACTTCGGCACGCCCCGCAGGGCCGCGGAGGCCCTGGCCACCACCAGCGCGCAGCCGACCGGTGACAGCGGCCCCACGGCGACGGCGGACTCCGGCTCCCCGACGCCGTCGTCCTCGTCGTCCACGTCGGCTTCGCCCACGCCGTCCGGTTCGGCCACGGACGCCACCGCCGGGCCGTCCGCATCGGCGTCCGCGACCACCAGCGCGTCCGCGTCGGCCACCCTCGCGCCGCCGACGACGCCGGTCACGACGACGGCCTCGCCCACCACGACCTCCCCGTCGCCCTCCCCCACCGTCGGCGTCAAGTCCGTCGTGTTCAGCGGCTTCCGGCAGACGGGAACCTCGACGGCGGCGGCGGCGGTCACCGTCACGACCGACGGCACCGGGCCGGTCACGCTCACGGTCGCGTGGTTCACCGGTGAGGTCAGCGGGCAGTCCGGAACGCAGGACGGGGCGGCGGAGACGTACCGGCGCAGCGGTGCGACCCAGTACACCATCGCCCTCGACCACACGTTCCAGGGCACGGGCTGCTACTGGGGCGTGCAGGCCAGGACCCAGCCGGCCTCCGCCGACGGCGGCGGCTGGGAGCAGCTTCTCACCCGGCGGTGTTCGATCGGATGAACCAGAACCAGAGCGCCTCGGGCGCCTCCTCCCCCGACGACGACTACAGCGCGACGGTGCTGGCCAGCCACTGGATCCAGCGGCCGGACTCCTCCGACACCCTCGCCCTCACCGAGAATCCGGCGACCATCGAGCTGTCGGGCACCACGGCCGGGGAGGTCCGGCCCGACCGGGTCGAGGGCACGCTGCTGCGTTTCGGCCCCGGCGTGAACGCCGACACCATGCGCCGGGTCGGCCACTTCGCCCCGCCCGTGCGGGTACGACGCCGGACCTGGCGCCGCCACGCGCTGCCGGGCCTGGTGCTGCTGGCCGTCGTCGCCTTCCTCCTGTGGCACCGCGCCACCCCGTCCCTCGGGGTGGACGACGTCACGGTCTCCGCCGCGTCCCCCTCCCCCGGCTGCGACGAGACCACCGACATCACGGCCACGGTGACCACCAACGGCAGGGCCGGTGAGCTCACGTACCGCTGGGTCCGCAGCGACGGCACCGCCTCGGGCATCCTGCACGAGGACCTGGCACGTGATCAGAAGCAGGCGCGCATGCATCTGTTGTGGACGTTCAGACCGCGTAGCCGCCACCCCCCAGCGCGACCCAGCGCCCGTCGGCGTACGTGTGCGCCAGGTCGTGACAGGC
>NZ_JBSFZS010000202.1:0-8074 GCF_053600395.1 Streptomyces sp. NPDC005070
TCTCGTCGCCGGTGCGCTCGCCCTTGATGATCTCCACCAGCGGCATCTTGTCGACGGGCGAGAATCCTGGACGATCTCGGGGACGTCTACGCCCTGGGCATCGCGGCCGACCACACCCTGCTCCAGCGCGTCGAGACCGATCTGGCGCTGTGCGAGCAGCTCATCAACCAGTCCCCCATCGGACTGGCCCTGATGGACCCCGACCTGCGCTATCTCATGGTCAACCCGGCACTGTCACGGATCGACGGCATCCCCGCCGAGGACCACGTCGGCCGTCATCTGCGGGAGACCCTGCCGTTCCCCGACGTGGACACCGTCGAGTCGGCGCTGCGCCAGGTCCTGACCACCGGCACACCGCTGCTCGACCAGTACCACGTGGGCCGCCCGCCCGCCGATCCCGACCAGGAGCACGCCTGGTCCCTGTCCTTCTACCGGCTGGAGGACCCGGGCGGACGGGTCCTGGGCGCGGCCGCCTCGGTCGTCGACGTCACCGAACGCCATCGCGCGGCCGCCGAGGCCGACCGCGCGCGGCGCCGGCTCGCGCTCATCGCCAGCGCCTCCACCCGCGTCGGCACCACCCTGGAGGTCGAGCAGACGGCCCGCGAGCTGGCCGACATCGCGGCGCCCGAACTGGCCGACGTGGTCGCCGTGGACGTTCTCGACTCCGTGCTCGCCTGCCGCCGCAAGCGCAGGCCGGACAACGGCCCGGAGTTCTTCCGCGCACTCGCCCTCAAGGCGTCCCACCCCACCGTGGCCCTGCGTGCCGCGGACCCTCCGGGTGACGTCGCGACGTACGACGGCGACCGGCTGGTGACCTTGTGCGTGCACACCGGCAGGCCCGTCCTCGTGCGGCACGTCGGCGAGGGCGATCTGCCGCGCATCGCCCGCGACGCCGAGGGCACGGCTCTCCTGGCGGAGGCCGGTGTCCACTCGTATCTCGCGGTGCCGCTGATCGCGCACGGTGAGGTGCTCGGCGCCCTCGATCTCAAGCGCACCCGCAATCCGCTCCCCTTCGACGAGGACGACGTGGTGCTCGCCGGTGAACTGGCCACCCGCGCGGCCGTGGCCATCGACAACGCCCGCTGGTTCCAGAGCGTGCGCAACACCGCCGTCACGCTCCAGCGCAGCCTGCTGCCCGAGCATCCGCCGCATCTCTCCGGTCTGGAGGTCGCGTCCCGCTATCAGCCGGCCCAGGCCACGAGCGAGGTCGGCGGCGACTGGTACGACGTGATACCGCTGGCCGACGACCGGACCGCGCTGGTCGTGGGCGACGTCATGGGCAACGGCATCGACGCCGCCGCCACCATGGGCCGGCTGCGCACCGCCACCTGCGCCTACGCCGACCTCGACCTCGACCCCGGCGAGGTGCTCCAGCACCTCGACAAGATCACGTGCGATCTGGAGCACTACATCGTCACGTGTATCTACGCGGTGTACGACCCCCGCAGCAGACAGGTCCGCATCGCCAACGCCGGACACATGCCACCCGCACTGGTCCGCTCGGGCACCGGCCCCGTGACCCCCGTGCTGCTGGACCTTCCCCCAGGTGCTCCCCTCGGGGTCGGCGGCATCCCCTTCGAGACCACGACGGTCGAACTCGACGCGGGTGATCTGCTCGTCCTGTACACGGACGGCCTCGTCGAGACCCGGCTGCATCCCATCGACGACCGTCTGAACGTCCTTCTCTCCTTCCTCGACGAGCCGGGCAGACCACTCGAGGAGATCTGCGACCTTCTCCTGTACGGACTGCGCAACTCCGACGACCACGACGACGTCGCCCTGCTCATCGCCCGCGCGCAGTAGCCCTACTTCTCCTTCGTGTCCTTCGCGTCCTTCGCGTCCTTCGCGTCCTTCGCGTCCTTCGAGCGCCGGCGGGAGGAGACCTGCTCCCGGGTGGTGCGCCAACGCGACCGGGCCTGTTCGACCACGTTGTCCCACTCGCGGCGGACCTCGTCGTCGGAGGGACGGTCGCCCGCGCGGATCCGGACGAGTTCCTCGCGCATCTCGTGTCCGAGGGCCGCCGACGCGACGACGACGAACATCGCGGCGAAGAGCGCCGAGATCATCGCGAAGACGGCGCCCACCGCGCCGTAGCGTCCGGCATAGGAGTTGAACAGGCGCGGCAGATACACGGTCGCGCCCACCGAGTAGAGCGCGGTCAGGACAGCCGCCGTGATGCCGAACGGCAGCAGGTCGCGCCAGGGGATCCGCTTCGCGGACAGATCCCAGCCGCTCCAGACGAGGAAGGCGGCGCTCACCGGAATCTCGCACACCGAGGCCACCAGCCCGAACCTGCTTCCCCCGAGGACCGTGTGGAGCCACCCGGTGACCACCGCGTAGCCGCCGAGCCCGAGGATCCACCACAGACCGTTCTTCGTGTTGCGGACACTGAGCGGGGGCAATTGCCACGCCTGTTCGAACAGTCGCTGCGAGGCGCGCGAGAAGCTCAGCATGGAGATGACCAGGAACAGGCTTCCGAAGACACCCACGCTCGCACCGGCACCCTCGGCGGGGGCGAGGAGCGACCTGACCGCCTCGGCGCCCTGTCCGGTGAGACCGTAGCGCTGGATGATCCGGTCGGCGGCGTCGTAGTCCGAGAAGCTGCTCAGCACGGTGCCGATGAGAATCGTGAGCGGGACGAGCGCGGTGAGCGCGCTGGACGCCAGGGCCATCGAGCGGTCGAAGCCAACGATCTTCTGGAACCGGTTGACGACGCGCAGCGCGAACGCGGGACGCAGCCAGAACGTCAGCGTCCGGACGAGGCGCTCGCGATTGATCCCCGCCGTCGTGTCCTCCGTGTCCTCGGGCCCGGTTTGGCGCTGCGAGCGTAACGGACGGCCGTCCGGGCCGGGTCGGGCGACACGGCCCGCCCTCCGCGTCCGGTCCGGCGGCCCGCGCGGGGCCACCCGGTCGGCCGGGTCCGGGCCCCGGTGGCCGACGCGCTCATTCCTCCTCGGACAGGGCGACCTCCGCCCAGATCGTCTTCCCGCGGGATTCGGGCCGGGTCCCCCAGCGCCGGCTGACCTGCCAGGTGAGGTAGAGGCCCCGGCCGCCCTCGTCGACCTCCTCGGCGTGCCGGAGGTGGGGCACGGTGCTGCTGTCGTCGGTCACCTCGCAGACGACCGCGGATCCGTCGAGGATGAGGCGCACGCCGATGCGACCTTCCGAGTAGCGGACCGCGTTGGTCACGAGTTCGCTGACGATCAACTCGGTGGCGAAGGCGGTCTCTTCGCCCACCCGCCACCCGCGGAGCCGTTCCTGGGCGTGGTGCCGTGCCGTCGCCGGCGCCGTGGGCTCGAAGTCCAGGTCCCAGGTGGCGACCCGGTCCGGCGGGAAGGCCCGGGTGCGGGCGAGCAGCAGGAGGACGTCATGGCGGCCCGCCGTGTCGCGCAGCCGGTAGAGGACATCGTCCCGTATCTCGCCGAGGGGGCGGTCCAGGTGGGTCAGCGCGACCCGCAGAGGGCCCTTCGCCCGGTCGCCGTCCGGGGTTTCGGGCACCGGGAAGGTCGTGGTGCGCAGCGCGAGCACGCTGCCGTCCCGCACGGGGACGGAGGCGGTGGCGAAGGGAGGTCCGTCCCGGCTGCCCAGAAGGGGGCCCGTCGGGATCTGCGGCACGTGCACCACACCGCCGGGGTGGGCCACGACGGGCGCGGGGTGACCGGCGGAGGCCATGACACAGGCTTCCTGGAGCGGGTCGTGGACCGCGTAGACACAGCCCGCCCTGAGCGGCTGCCGGCGCAGCGGATCGCTCGCCGGCAGGGACTCCCGCTCGTGGGCGAGCCGTACGACCGCGTCGTTGAGCCGGGCGAGCAGTTCGTCGGGATCCAGGTCGAGCGCCGCGAGCGTATGGATCACGGTCCGGATCTGGCCCATGGCGGTGGCGGCGTCGATGCCGCTTCCGCTGACCTCCCCGATCACCAGGGCGGTGCGCGCCCCGGGCAGCCCGAAGGCGTCGTACCAGGTGCCCGCTCCCGCGTCGGCCGGGACGTGCAGCGGCGCGAATTCCATGGCTGTCCGCGACGGGGGTTCGGGCGGCAGCAGATGGCGTTGCAGCGCCGACGCGATGGTGTGCTCGCGGGTGTAGCGGCGGGCGTTGTCGATGCTCAGCGCGGTGTGCGCGGCCAGTTCCTCGGTGACGGCGAGGTCGTTGTCGTCGAAGGCGTCGTACGGTCGTACGCGATAGAGGCTGAGCAGTCCGAGCACGGCGCCCCGCAGGGCCAGCGGGGCGGTGAGCAGCACCCGGGCCCCGGAGGCGCGGATGGCGCGGGCCCGCTCCGGATCGGCGTGCAGCCAGGGCGTGTTCTTGTCCAGCGTGGCGGTTCGCGGCCGGAGATCGCTGAGCACCTGCGAGTACGGCGTCGGCGCCGGCACGGCCCGGACGTCGCCGACGGGATGGGCCTGCGCCCGGCGGGAGGGGCCCTCGAGACGGAAGGCCGCGCGACGCAGCGGGATGTCGCGCCCGAGGGGGCTGAGCGGGGGATCCTCGCCCCGCACCACGGCGTCGACCACCTCGACCACCGCGATGTCGGCGAAGCCGGGCACCAGCGCCTCGACCAGTTCCTGGCAGGTCGTGACGACATCCAGGCTCCGGCCCACGCGCTCTCGTACCGAACCGAGCGCCTGGACACGTCTGTCGCTCCGCATGGCCTCCGTGACGTCGGTCATGGAGACGACCACGCCCCGCGCGTTCCTCAGGGGGAACGCCGAGATGTCCGCGAAGCGCTCCCGGGACGAGGCGTCCACCGGTTCGAGCTGTACGGCGTGTTCGGTGACCGACGTGCCCTCCGTGAGGACGCCCCGCAGGAGGTCCTCGAACTCCTGGGGACGGGAGGGGCGGATCACATCGCAGGCCGGCCGGTCGAGAGCCTTGTCCGCCGTGACGCCGACCAGCGCGCGGGCCGCCTCGTTGACGCTGAGGACGCGCAGCGCGGGGTCGAGGACGAGGAACGCGTCGTGCGTGTTGGCGTGCAGGATGTCGAAGACCGCGGTCGGTGTGTCGAGGCGGGCGGCGTCGCCGTCCGCCTCGAAGACGCCCCAGGCGACGGTGCCGTCGGAGAGCGGCACCACCTTGACGCGGAGGTCGACCGGGTTTCCGTCGACGTCATGGATGACAAGGGGACCGGATCCGGGTGTCGTGCCGTAGCCGGAGTCGCCGCCGTTCGTCCCGAGGTCGGGCGCCACCAGGGCGAGGGCCGTCCGTCCCACGGCCTCGGCGTCCGACCGCAGCCAGATCTCGCGCGCCCTGCGGCTCCACCGGAGGACGACGCCCGCGCCGTCGACGACGATCAGCGGAGTGGCGGCGGTCACCGGCCGTCACCTCCGACGCGCCTCCGGCCGGGCACTCCCGTGTCCGGGGCAGCCGTCGACGGCTGAGTCACCGGCGGAGCCCAGGTCGCGGACTGTGGCCTTTTCGATCCCTTTGGCCCATAAAACCATCATTCTACGGCGCGGGGTGGCCGCTCGCCGGTGCGGCGGGGGGCTCGGAGGCCTGGTCGAGGTCCGGCGGCAGCAGCGACCGCAGGGCCATGTCCGTCAGCCGGGCCTCCTGGGCGGCCCGGTCCGGCATCACCGCACTGCGGAGCGGGCGTCCGGCGAGGAGCGAGATCAGCCACCAGGCGGCGGTGTCCGCGCTGATGTCGTCACGGATGTCGCCGTCGCCCTGGCCGCGGCGCAGCAGGCCCGCGAGAGCTTCGGCGAAGTTCCGGTGGATGTTCCGGGCGGCGTCGCCGAGGGCCGGATCGTGGGCCAGGGCCGCCGCGTCGGCGAACAGGAAGCCGTGGGCGCCGCGCTGGTGGAAGCGGTCCATGTGGGCCGGGTCGAGGAAGGCTGCCAGCACGTCGGGGACGGGGCGTCCGGTGTCCGCGGCCTCGGTCAGGAGCGCGGTGACCGCCGTGGTCACGTGGTCGAGGGCGGCCTGGTAGAGGGCGGACTTCGACCCGAAGTTCTGGAAGACCACCGGTTCCGTGACCCCGACGCGCCGGGCGATGTCGGAGACCTTGCCCCGTTCGTAGCCGGTCTCGGAGAAGACCTCGGTGGCCGCGGCCAGGATCGAGGCGCGCCGCTCGGCGGCGGGCATCCGGGTGCGCGTACGGGTCCTGCCCTGGCGGGCGGAGGTCTTCTCGGAGTCGGTCACATCGGCCATCGTAGGCCCGTTGCGCGTTTTCTTAGTTGCGACTAAGTTAGGCACGTACTTAGTCGCAACTAAGTTAGGGAGAGTGGCCGGCATGTCCATCGGGCGCCTCATGCAAGGAAAGCCGCACGCCGACACCCCGGGGGTGACGATCGGAGCCCCGCGCTCCTACGAACTGTGCGGAGCGGTCTGCTTCGCGGGCCGGCGCAACCGCGCCTTCTCCCGGCTGGCCGTGCTGAGCGGGGCCGAGAGCGGGGACCGCGTGCTGGACGTGGGCTGCGGCACCGGGTATCTGACCCGGCGGATGGCCGCCGTCGTCGGGCCGCGGGGGACGGTGACGGGCGTGGACCCGTCGCCCTCGGTGCTCGCCTACGCGCGACGCAGGAGCGGCGCCGGACAGGACGCCACCTGCGCCTACCGGGAAGGGGTCGTGGAGAACCTGGGCTTCCCGGACCGGTCGTTCGACACCGTCGTCACCAGCTTGATGCTGCACCACCTGCCCGAGGAACTCCGGCCGGCCGCACTAGAGGAGATGTGGCGCGTCGTGCGGCCGGGCGGACGTCTGCTGGTCGTGGAGTTCCGGCCGCCGCGCGGCCCCGTCGGGCGTCATCTGGTGCACGGCGGCCTGGGCCACGCCATGTCCCACAACCGGACCGACCTGCTGGACGGGCTCGTCACCGGCGCGGGCTTCGAGATCCGGGGGAGCGGCGACGTCCGCCCGTGGCTGACGTACGTCCAGGCCGTACGTCCGCTGTCCCGGGAGGGGGCGGATCAGTCGAACCGGTGACCCGCGCGCGGCGGCGGCCGGGGGCGACCGACCGGCCGCCCCCGGACGGTCCGGCCGCGTCAACTCCCGCACACCACCCGCGCGGCGTCAACTCCCGTCCGTCACCTGCCGCGTCGGATCCAGCACACTCCGGGTGGCGACAACTCCCCGACCCCGCTGGGTGGATGAAGGATGTCGGTCGGTGTCGCGACGGCGGGGCTTGCCTCGCAGGCCGAACGCCGTCTGCCGCGGAGTCAGTCGTCGGCCATGGCCGACTCGGCCGAACTCGCCGCGGACTCCGCGTCGTCGACCAGTTTCTGCAGATGGGCGACATCCGTGGACGCGGGGCCGGGCGACGCGGGGGCGTTCCCGGTGTCATCGGAGCCGCCGCCGCACGCGGTCAGGAGCAGCGCGGCCACGACGAGGGCCAGTGCCGCACGTCCCGCGCGCATCAGGAGCCGGCCCCGTCCTCGTGGCTCGCGCACCACTTCCGGACGTCCGCCAGATCCTTCTGGCGGCTCTCCAGGGTCGGGACGAGCGAACGTCGGAAGGTCAGCCGGTGGTCGAGGTACGTCTCGATCTGCGTGTCCCCCGCGGACTTGGCGTTGGCCACCCGCTGCTCCAGCCTGGCGATCGAACCGCGCTGCGACGCGTCCCCGTCCAGCCGGCCGAGGATGCGGTCGATCCGCCGGTCGATCTTCGGCGCACGCTTGCAGAGCGCCTTCGCGCCGTCACCCGTCGGCGCCCCCGAAGGGTGCGTCCCGGTGCCGCCGTCCGCCGACGCGGCCCCCGCGGCGCCGAGCAGCGCGCCCACCGCCATCAGCGCGACGACGGTCTTTCCGGCCCTCGGCGCCGTCGGCTTCCTCGATGTCCTCGTCATGCTGAACTCCTCTTCGTTCCGGGGCGGTTGCCCGCACGACCGGCACGCTAGGAGTCGTCCTTGTGGAATTCTTGTGGCCGGACACCGGCGGTCGTGATCACCCAGTTCCGCTGTGCGGGGAGTGCCGGCTCCCCACCGGGTCCGCCGCCCCACAAGGGGAGCGCGACCTCGATCCGGGTCCCCGTTCCGGCCGGCGGTTCGAGGACACGCTTACGGAGCCGGATCTGGTGTCCCCGGACCCGCTCCGGTGGGTGATCTGGAACTCGCCCACCGGGGTGATGGTGTTCGACCGGGACTC
>NZ_JBSFZS010000203.1:0-8032 GCF_053600395.1 Streptomyces sp. NPDC005070
GAAGTGGGCCGGCAGTACGAGGGCGCCCGTGTCGGCGGCCCAGCCGAGCAGGGCCCGTCGGGTCGTGCGGGACTGGGCCGGGCTCGCGGACACCGACGCGGCCACGGTCATCGACAACCGGGGCGAGCAGGCGATGTTCAGCGACGGGCCCTTCCTGGAGTCGAAGGAGTACCTCGCCGGCATCTGGGTGTGGGAGGCCCCCGATCTGGATGTGGCGCTCAAACTCGCCGCCGAGGCGTCGAAGGCCTGCGACCGGAAGATCGAGGTGCGGCCGTTCCAGTGAACGACGTCGACGTCCGGAACGCGATCACTCACGCCCACCACGAGCAGTGGGCCCGGGTGGTCGCCGCCTTGACCAGGCGTTTCGGCGACCTCGACATCGCCGAGGAGGCGGCGGCCGAGGCGTTCGCGACCGCCGTCCAGCGGTGGCCGGCCGACGGCGTACCGCCCAACCCCGGCGGCTGGCTGACCACCACCGCCATCCGCAAGGCCATCGACCGGATCCGCCGCGAGAGCAAGCGCGACGACAAGCACAAGGAGGCTCAGATGATGTATGACGACGACCCACCCGAGCCTGCCGGCGCCGTCGACGACGACAGGCTCCGGCTGATCTTCACCTGCTGTCACCCGGCGCTGGCGATGCAGACCCGCGTAGCGCTGACGCTGCGCATGGTGGGCGGTCTGACCGTGCCCGAGATCGCCCGCGCCTATCTGGTGGCCGAGACCGCGATGGAGCGGCGGATCACCCGCGCGAAGGCCAAGATCAAGGCGGCTCGCATCCCCTATCGGGTGCCATCCGCCGAGGATCTGCCGGCACGCGTGTCGGGCGTACTGGCCGTCCTGTACCTGATGTTCAACGAGGGCTACCTCGCGACCGGCCCCGACAGCGATCCCCTACGTCACGACCTGACCGCCGAAGCGATCCGGCTCACCCGCCTGATCCGCGCCCTCCTGCCGGACGACGGCGAGGTGGCCGGGCTGCTGGCGCTGATGCTTCTCACCGAGGCCCGCCGCACCGCCCGGGTCTCGGCCGGCGGCGAGCTGGTCTCCCTGGACGAGCAGGACCGCGGTGACTGGGACGCGGCTCTGATCGCCGAGGGCCACCGACTGGTCCGCGAGCGTCTCGCCGCTGCCGCCATCGGGGTGGCTCCGGGCCGCTACCAGATCCTCGCCGCGATCAGCGCCGTGCACACGTCCGCCCCGAACATCCGTGACACCGACTGGACCCAGGTCCTCGCCCTCTACGGCCAACTTGTACGCCTCGACTCCTCACCGATCATCGCCCTGAACCATGCGATCGCGGTCGCCGAACTCCACGGCCCAGAGGCGGGGTTGACGGCCGTCGACCGCCTTGAGGACCAACTGGCCGGCTATCACGCCTACCACGCGGCCCGCGCCGACCTGCTGCGCAGGCTGGGCCGCGGTCAGCAGGCACGCGCGGCCTACGACAAAGCCATCGACCTGGCGGGCAACACCGCCGAGACCGCCTACCTGACCCGCCGCCGCGACCAACTGCCGTAGCACCACGGGCCCGATCGAAACCCCCGCAGCGACCGACGACCCCGGGGCACCCTGCCGACGCATTCCACCGACTGCCTACCTCGCTCCTGAAGCGGGGCATTCCCGCACGATGGCGGAGTTGACGGGGACGTCAGGGGAGATTTCGCCGCGACGGCGGGAAGGCCTTGCCCTACGACCACGACGAGGATTCGAACTACCCTGTACCCCGCCCCGGGAATGAGCCAGTTCCTGGGCATCCGTGCCCACGTGCCGGGCATCCCGTGCCTTGAGGAGCCTCGTTGGACGCCGTTACCGAGAGCATCACCAAGAACCGGCAGTCGTCGCACACGCTGCGTGTGATGATCGAACGCGCCTACGGTATCGGGCAGGTGCCTGATGGTGACGACTTCGCCGCGGAGATCACCCATGGCTGGTTCAACGTCGCCTACCGAATTCGGCTGCGTGACGGGCAGCAGAAGGTACTGAAAATCGCTCCTCCTGGCGATGTCACGGTGCTGACCCGTGAGCAGGGGATGATGCGCACGGAACTCGCCGCCATGGCTCTGGTGCGCGAACGCACCACGGTCCCCATTCCGCGGGTCGACCACGCCGATCTGTCCGGGGAGCTGGTCGAGGCCGACTATTTCTTCATGGAGTATGTGGACGCGGACAACTTCGGCCTGGCCATGGAGGAGGGGCGGTTGCCGACCGAGGTCGTCGCCTCGGGCGGCCGGCAGTTGGGCGCGCTGAACCGGGAACTCAACTCGATTGTGGGGCCGCACTTCGGATCATTGCGGGGCCCGGGATCGGCGACGTGGCGCGACGCGTTCCTGCAGATGATGGAAGACACCATGGCCGACGGTCGACGGGCAGGTGTCGACATTGGCCGGCACTACGACGCGGTCCGCTCGGTCTTCGTGGAGAACGCGAGTGTCCTGGACGACGTCAGTGAACCGCGGTTCGTCGAAGTCGACCTCTGGGCGAAGAACTCGATGATCAGAGACGGCCGGATCGTCTCGATCCTCGACCATGAACGCGCCATGTGGGCGGACCCGCTCATGGAAGCCGGATTCACCGGCATCGACCTTCCTGCGTTCGGTGACCCCGCCGACTTCATGAGTGGGTATGGCCTGGTCGAACTGTCTCCCTCGCAGCGCCTTCGCCGACGCCTGTACTCCTTGCACTTGGCCCTCATCATGATCGTCGAGACCAAGTTCCGGGGCCACACGGACATGGCTACCTACGACTTCGCGCGCAAACAACTCGACTTCCTCATGACTGGGTTCGGCCGCACAGCCACGCAAGCGTGACGATTCGATCGGACCCTGTCGGAGGCCCGCGTGTCGTTCGTGGCGAAGTCAATGGCACGCTCGGCCACCCATCGGACTTCGCCCGGTCCGAAGCCGTGGACGACGTCCCGCCCGCCTAACCGCCGTTTGTCTGCGTACCGTTCAGGGCGGCGCTGAGGTCCAGCGCTGTGGAGGTCGGGTTGGGCGGAGGATTGAGGACGACCTGGGGCTGACCGGGCGCCGGTGGTGGCGGCGTCATGTCGGACTTGGGCAGCTTGGGCGGGGTGGTCTGGTTGAAGACCGTGGTGTCGAAGTCGACGAGGCCGGTCTTCTCCATCACGGTGATGTGGTCGAGGACCGTGTTGTTCGCCTGATCTGCCAAGGCGCGGACCAAGGTGTTCTTCGTGGTCGAGCGCACCTTGGCGATGGCGTTGAAGATCGAACCGTGGGTCATGCGCAGGATGTTGGCGAAGTCCGTGTCGAACTGCTTCCCCGACTCCGCCTTCAGTTGGTTGACGAAACCTTCCTGCTGGGGACTTGCCACATTGGGCAGAGTGATGTTCAACATCGGTGCGATCTTGCGGCAGCTTGTGTCGAGCGCGGCGTGCCCGTCCACGAGGTGCTGGCTTGCGACGCGGACGGCTTGGCTCTGCCCCTTCTGCAAGCCGATCAGGCCGAGGGGGTGCTCCCACAGCCCGGCCGCACGCACTTTGACCACGAAGTCCCGTTCGCCCTCGGTGAGCGGTCCCCATTGCGTGTTGGCGATGATCCGGTCGTTCGAGGTCGACACCGTATTGATGCCCAGCATCGCTGGGTAGGCGAGGGCGCCCAGCGTCAGTGCGAGAGCGCCGCCCACGAACAGTGTTCCCATCACATGGCCCGTACGCTGCACCGTTCCTCCTGTCCGTCGGCTTGTGCCGAGCTGTCGTTGCCTGGCCGGGGCGGCCGATGAGGAGTACGTGCCGAAAGGTGTCCGGACTCAGCGGATGACGCAAAGAATTCACAGACAGCGCACAGGAGCGTGGGGCGATTCCGGCCCGCTCCGGCCTCGGCCGTGGGCACGGTCCCGACCGCCTGCCTCGCCGTGGTAGGCAGCCGTCAGCCCAGGTGTCCTCCGACGGCGCCGGCAGGAGCGATCCCGGCGATGTGGGCGAGGTCGTCGGCAGTCAGCGTGAGG
Source organism: Streptomyces sp. NPDC005070 (assembly GCF_053600395.1). Lineage (NCBI taxonomy): Bacteria > Bacillati > Actinomycetota > Actinomycetes > Kitasatosporales > Streptomycetaceae > Streptomyces > Streptomyces sp. NPDC005070. The sequence goes on from NZ_JBSFZS010000203.1 coordinate 3,967, forward strand.
TCGGCCGCGGCAATGTTCTGCGCGACGCGGTCGGGGTTGCGTGAGCCGGGAATGGGGACGATGTAGGTTTTCCTGGCGAGCAGCCAAGCCAACGCCAACTGCGCCAGGCCGGTGCCCTTGACCTCGGCGAACGCGCTCAGCTCACCGGCGAGAGCGAGGTTGGCGTCGAAGTTCTCCGGCGCCCACCAGGCCAGCAGTTGCCGGAAGTCGTCGTTGGAATAGTGCTCGCGGGACTGAGCCGCGCCGCTGAGGAAGCCGCGTGCGAGCGGCGAGTACGCCACCAACCCGATGCCCAGCTCCTCCAGGGCGGGGAACAGGCGCTCGCTGCCGTGGGGTGCGAAGATCGAGTACTCGTTCTGGAGTGCCGAGATCGGGTGGACGGCGTGGGCCCGGCGGATGGAGTCCTCGTCGGTGTTGGACAGACCGAGGTACTTGACCTTGCCGGCGTCGACGAACTCCTTCATCACACCGACCACGTCCTCGATCGGGACGGCGGGGTCGGGCATGTGCTGGTAAAGCAAGTCGATGCTGTCGACGCCGAGGTTGCGCAGGCTGTTGTCGACGACCTCACGGATGTGGTCCGGCCGTGAGTCGGGTGCGAACCCTGTCGGGGTGAGGCCGAACTTGGTCGCGATGGTCACCTCGTCGCGGATCGGCTTCAGAGCGTGCCCGAGGAGTTTCTCGCCCTCGCCCCAGCCGTACATCTCCGCGGTGTCGAAGTGGGTCACCCCCAGCTCGTGCGCACGGCGGATTGCCGTGACCGACTGGGTGTCGTCCGAGGGTCCGTAGCCCATGGCCGTTCCCATGGCGCCGTACCCGATCTCCGAGACCGTCAGTCCCTGGGTGCCCAGCTTTCTCGTCTCCACCGCGAACCTCCAAATGCAAAACCAAACAGTTCGGTTTTACTGTACGTGGGGTGGGCTCGACTGGCAAACCAAACGGTTCGGTCAAGTAAAGTGGCCCTATGGCAGCCAGGACCGCAGCAGACTCGGCCCGCGACCGCATCGTCGTCGCGGCGACCGCGGAGTTCGCCCGGCATGGAATCGCCGGCGCGCGGATCGAGCGCATCGCCAAGGCCGCGCGGACCAGCAAGGAGCGTCTCTACGCCTACTTCCGCAGCAAGGAAGACTTGTACGCGACGGTCGTCGCTCGCGAGCTGACGGCGGTCACGCAGGCCACACAACTGGACCCCGCCGACCTACCCGGCTACGCCGGACGCCTCCACGACTACTTCACGGCCCATCCCGACCGGCTCCGCCTCATGGACTGGGGCCGCCTCGAACTGGCGACGACGCCGGAGACCGGCACGGACGATCCGATGCGGGCCGCGATGCTCCACAAGACGGACCAGTTGCGCGAAGCGCAGCAGGCGGGCCAACTCCCTGAACACTGGGACCCCGCTGACATCCTGATGTTCGTCAGTCAGCTCGCCATGTCGTGGGTGAGTCATCCCGAACTGACGCCGCCTCACATGCCGGACCGCGACGCGTTCCTGGGAGCTCGCCGAGAGGCGATTGTGACGGCTGTCCAGTGCTTGTTCCCGGCCGCCTCCCCGGTTGTCGCGCCAACCGCGAAGCGACCGCAGTCAGCGGGCAAGGCCTCAGCGGCCACCGATGGCTCCATGGCCTCGTGAACGAGTTGGTCGAGGCGGCCGACGAGAAGCGGCTCAACAAGACCATCGCCCGCTACGGCCGCGTCGACCTGCTCTGCATCGATGAACTCGGCTACATGGAACTCGACCGCCACGGCGCCGAACTCCTCTCCCAGGTCCTGACCGAACGCTAGGAGAAGAACAGCGTCGCCATCACCTTCAACGAGTCCTGCGGCACAGCGCACATGTCAAGCCACATGCCTGTTTCGAAGACATCGTGGCTTCTGCAAGCCGCCTTGTGCGGTGTGGGCCCCTACCTGCCCCTGCGGCCTACCCAACGAGGGTGAGGTTGTGCAGCCGGGCGGTATCGAGCATGGCGTGGTGGACACCATCGCCTTTGAGGCGGCAGGCGCGGAGGATCTTCCAGGTCTTCATGCGGGCGAAGACGTGCTCGACGCGGGCACGGACCTGTTTGTGGGATTTGTTGTTTGCTTCCAGCCGGGCAGTGCCTCGCCGGCGCGGCGGCGGTGGGGCATCACGAGCCCGGTGCCCGGATAGCCGCCGTCGGCGATCGTCATGGTCGCGCCGACGGCGTCCTTCGCGCCGGACTCCTCCCAGGCCTTGCAGTCGTTGCGGTTGCCGGGAAGGGGTCTGCCAACCGCCACGACGAGACGGGTGTCGGCGTCGATGACGACCTGATGGTTGGTGGAGTACAGGTAGCTCCTCGACTGCTCGGCAATGGAGTGATCACGGGTGGGAACCAAGGTGCCGTCCACGATCGGCACAGTGTCCCTCGCGAACCGCGTGCGGGGCTGGAGGGCGAGCATCGGCCCGAGGTGATCGATGATCCGGTCCGCGGCAGACTTGGAGACCCCGAACAGCGGGGCCAGCTGGCGCATGGTCAGATTCGTCCGACAGTAGGCCGCTACCTGAAGTGTCCGGTCCTCCAAGGGCAGGCTCCACGGCCGGCCCCGGCGCATCGCCTCAGCACCTTCGCTCCACAGCATCGTGATCAGCTTGCCGAACGCACGTGGGCTCAGCCCGGTGAACGGGGCTGTCCAGGACGATTCCGACGCCGTGATCAGACTAGTCACGTCAAGATCATCACACCGCTGCTCCGGTGCCCCTAACTCCCGTTGCTACACGTTGTTCCTTCCTGCCGCCGCACCATCCGTCGCGACGCTCAGGTCTTGTCGGGCTTGGCTGCCGACGGCGAGGGTGGATGCTCGTCGCGGCTCTCCGGGGTGAGGGCATCGCGGCGGGCGAGGGCCACTGACAGGGGTAGGCCCAGCCGCTCGGCCGCGCGTCGGCGGACACGCACCTGTGCTCGGGTCCGGGGACGGAACGAGGGGAGCGGCGAGCATCCGCAGCCCGGGCGGTGGTCGTAAGTCAGCCCCTCTGCGAGCACGGCAGCAACGACGGACCATGCCTTCGTGTCGCGCCGCTGGGGCGCGCCGAAGTCGTAGCCGGCGAAGACGAGCTGCTCACGACAGCCAGGACAGATGTGCTTCCTGATCGGCCACGTGCTGCCCTTGAAGGAGAGCCGGCACGTAACGCACACGTAGTGCCGGAAGGCGCCGTTGAACGCGTGGTAGCACATGGCCCAAGAGGCTACGCGTGCTCCGCGGGCGGGCCCAAACGGATTCATTATGCCTATCTGGCCGGTCAGCCGCTGAAGCACACAAGGGGTGTGGATGAGCGAATAGCGGGACAGTCTTTAGGGACTCGCCGCCAACGGGCACGGTGGCTTCGACACCTCGGGTCCATGCGCCCCCTTCGATGAAGGTATCCGGCAAGCGGCGCCATGTCTGAGGCTTCTTCCCATCGGGCCAGGTGGATCGGCCTCTCGACGGCCCTTCCCGCGCGCCTACATGTGGTCCCAGGTGCCCGGGGTCGCGTACTGGCCCGCAAGGCTGATGCGCAGGCCGGCTCGGACCGCTTCAGCACTGAAGCCTTCCACGCCGCAGGCCTCGGCGAACTCGTGCGGGTCGAAGTTCGGATCTCGATGCCCGAGCACCTGCGCGACGACCAGCATGGCGTTGGCCCGCACGCGATTCGCATCTGCTCGGGAGAGGATCTCACCGGCGCCCCGATCAGTGCTTCGCCGATGCCCGGCCTGGTCTGCCCGATACGGGGCGTCCGACCAGTCGTGGTTGTTGATCTCGGCGGCGAACTCCAGCGCCAGACGGTCCAGAGCCATGGGGCTCCCCTTTCCGTGAGGTCGGACGCCGTTCGCGGCGCCTGTGCCGAGCTTAGGACGGGGGCCGACATCGGCCTCGCAGGAGTTCCGCGAGCGTGTCGGCCTCTACGACCTGCCGGCCGACGGACCTGGCGCTTGGGCAGACGGCGACGGCGGATGAGAGAGCCTGCGGACCGCACGCCCGGGTCCGGGCGAGATCTGGCATGCGGCGGTTCCGTTCCGGGACACGGTGGGTGGCAAGGAACGCTACGGCGTGGTCATGGGTAACCGGCGCC
>NZ_JBSFZS010000204.1:0-7979 GCF_053600395.1 Streptomyces sp. NPDC005070
CTGGTCGGCGGCTCGGTCCGGGACGCGCTCCTCGGTCGGCTCGGCAACGACCTGGCCGCACCGGCGAGAAGTCTGCGGAGAGGGGACATCGGGGGTGTCTCCAGGGGACGAAGGGACGTCAAGAACCGACCGAGAAGGTGGCGTCGGCCTTGTCGGTGGCGGTGGAGATCGGATCGATGCGCAGCACAAAGTTCGCGTGCCTGAGGTAACGGTCCGGGTAGTTGGAGGAGCGGAAGGATGACCACGACGTGTCGGCCAGGCCCGCCGTCCGGTGGAAGGTGGCGTCCTGCGCGAACGTCGTGGTCCCGTCGTTGACGTCGAGTGCCATCTGGTAGTTGCTGTGCCGCAGGTACCGCGTCGGGTGGCTGACCGACCGGAACGAGACGCCGGCCGTGTCGGCGAGCCCGGGCACCAGCGTCCACTGCGCGTCCGCGTACGGGTCGAACGGGTATGCGTCGATCCGGCCGACGTAGTTGGAGTGCCGGACGTAACGCGCCGGATAGTTGTAGGACTTGAGCCGGTTCCAGGCGGGGGCGCCCCACGTGGCGAGGAGGTTGCCGTACTCCGTCGTGGTGATCGGCTGGATGCTCGCGTGCTTGGAGTTCAGCGGCTGGGTGTACAGCCGCTGGTCGACCGCCGTCCAGGTGCCGCTCGTGAGATCGGCCGACTGCCAGGCGTAGAAGACCCCGTTGGGCGTGTAGGTGTCTCCCCACAGGTAATGGATCCCCGTCGACTGGGACTTGACGAGGATCGGAGCCTCGGTGCCGCCGTGGGAGACCGGTGTGCTGAACACCGTGAAGCTGCCGGGGTCCAAGGACGTCGACCTGGCGCCCACCAGCGTCTGGTCCTTCTTGAAATAGAGGTAGTTCACGCCGCCGACGCCCACGGCCAGGTCCCCGTCGATCACGTCGTAGCCGGGGTCGAAGAAGACCTGTGCGGCCGACGCGGTCACGAAGTCGGTCGTGTGGTTCACCATGATGACGTTGTGACCACTTGAATTCACCGCGGAGTAGATGATCCCGTACTGCCCCCGCCCCGCGTCCCAGTAGGCCTCGGGCGCCCAACTGTGGGTGGCCATGTCGTGCAGTTTCAGCCTGCGATAGCCGCTGAAGGACCGCAGATCCGTGGAGTCCCACACGTGGATGTACTGGCTCTGCAGACTCCAGTCGGTGCCCTTGAGGTCGGTGGCGAGCACCACGAACGTGCCGTCCTGTCTGCGCAGGATGAACGGATCGCGCAGGCCGCCGGTGCCGCCGGTCGGTGTCACGACCGGCTTGTTCTGGTTCAGCGGTGTCCACTGGAGCGCGTCGGCGCTGACGGCCAGATGCAGGCCGTAGTCCGCTCCGTCGCCGTTCGGGGACTCGGTGAAGTAGCCCATCACATAGGCGGTCGTGGTCGCGGCGCGGGCGGCCGGGGCGCCGAGGGCCAAGGTGGCGGTGAGGCTGGCCATCGCGCCCAGCGCGACCCGCCGGGAGGGCTGAAGGGGGGTGGCGTTCATGCCGGTCTCCTCGGTGAAGGAGCGGCGGTGGGGGTGTCCCTCCCCCTGACCGACACTCCTGTTCGACATACCGGATGCTGTGCGACATGCTGTGCAGGGCTTACGGTAGGGGCCTGCCAGTGATGTGAACAGGGCCTGGAGAGACGGAAGTTGAGCGTGTTCACGCCTCTTCGGGGTCCCGGGGCACGGGGTTGCGGTCCGGCCGTTGCCCGAGGCGTTGTCGGAGCCGCTGTCTAGGCTGGTCCGCGTGAAGGAACAGAGCAGCAGACCCCTCGCCGTGTTCGATCTGGACGGCACGCTCGCGGACACCGCGCACCGGCAGCGGTTCCTGGAGCGCGCGCCGCGGGACTGGGACGCGTTCTTCGCGGCGGCGTCCGAGGATCCGCCGCTGGCGGAGGGCGTCGCGCTCGCGCTGAGCAGTGCGCGGGAGTGCGAGGTGGTCTATCTGACCGGCCGCCCCGAGCGATGCCGGCGGGCGACGGTGGAATGGCTGGCCGAGCACGGCCTGCCCGAGGGCCGCATCTGGATGCGGCGCAACGACGACCGCAGGCCCGCCGGCCGCACCAAGCTGGAGATCCTTCGCCGGATGGCCCGCGACCGGGAGATCCGCGTCCTCGTCGACGACGACGCATTCGTGTGCGAGGAGGCGGAGCGGGCCGGTTTCACGGTCGTACGGGCACGGTGGGCGGCCGCGTCGGCGGCACTGAAGGACGCGCAGGAGCGGGAGGGGCGGACCTGAGGGGATGTCCCGGCGGGCGGGGTGGATCTGAGGGATCCCCGCCGGGCGGGGTGGACCCGTGGGGCGCGGGTCGGGTCAGTCGGCGTCCTCCAGCCGGAAACCGAGCTTCAGACCGACCTGGTAGTGCTCGATCCGCCCGTTCTCGATCTGCCCCCTGACCTGGGTGACCTCGAACCAGTCGAGGTTGCGCAGGGTCTGCGAGGCCCTGGTGACCCCATTGCGAATGGCCTGGTCGACGCCTTCGTGAGAGGTCCCGACGATTTCGGTGACCCGGTAGGTGTGCTCGGACATGCGGCTGCTCCTCTCCGCCGTGGCGTGAGTGCCAGGCGTGATTCCACGGTGCCCCACCGGGTGGCGCTCCGCGAGACGGCGGGGGTGTGGAGGGTGACGTGGGGGCGTTGGGAGTCGGGTGAGGCCGCTGCCGACGTGAGCGCCCGCACGGGCGTGAGGGCCGGTGCCGGCGTGACCGGCGGCGCCGACACGAGCCTGACGCCGGCCGGAGCCGAGACGGGGCCGCTGCCGGGCCTGGCCGCCGACCGGTGTGTTTTCGTGCGGCCGGTGTGTTTGAGTGAGCCGCTGCGACGGCTCACCCTCTCAGCCGATGCCGCACTCTTCGGAAGGAACCGGACGTCGTGCACGTACTGATCCTTGGTGGTACGACCGAGGCCCGTCGTCTCGCCGAGAGCCTGGCGGCGGGGACGCGGCCGGACCTCAGGGTGACGAGCTCGCTGGCCGGACGGGTGGGCGCGCCACGCCTGCCGCCCGGCGAGGTGCGGGTGGGCGGCTTCGGCGGTGCGGAAGGCCTGGCGCGATGGCTGGGCGAGCACGCGGTGGACGCCGTCGTGGACGCCACGCACCCCTTCGCGGAAACGATCAGCTCCAACGCTGCATCGGCCGCGGCCACCACAGGCGTTCCCCTGCTGGCCCTGAGGCGCCCCGGCTGGGTCCCGGTCCAGGGCGACGCCTGGCACGAGGCCGGATCCCTGGAGGAGGCCGCCGGGCTCCTGCCCTCACTGGGCCGCAGGGTGTTCCTCACGACGGGCCGGCTGGGTCTGTCGGCCTTCGCGGCCCTGGAGGACCTGTGGTTCCTCGTACGCTCGGTGGACGCGCCGCAGACCCCGGCCCCGGCCCGCATGGAGGTGCTGCTGGACCGAGGCCCTTTCACGCTCCAGGGAGAACGGGAACTGCTCCGGCGTCACGCCGTCGACGTACTGGTGACGAAGGACAGCGGAGGCGAGGCCACCGCCCCGAAACTGACAGCGGCGCGGGAGGCGGGCCTGCCGGTGGTCGTGATCCGCAGACCACCGGTACCCACCGGAATCCCGGTCGTGACCTGCCCGCAAGCGGCCGTCGACTGGATCGAAGACCGATTCCACGCGGACATGTCCCCGCACACCGACTGACCCCTGACGCACCCGCGACACGGGTCGGCCGGCCACTGCCGGAGATCGTTGAGGTTCGCTGATGCGGAATCCCGTCAGCGGAGGAGCCTCTTACGCGCCCAAAGAAACCCGATCACCCCGCCGACAACGACCAGGTACACGGTCAGCGGTCCGTCGTTCAGGATGAGTCCGGGCATGGCGATGACGGCCACGATCAGGAGCCATCCGCATCCGGCCATCCCGATGTCCGCCGCATCAGGACGGCGCGCTTCGTTGTCCATGTCCATGCGACCTCCCGTGCGTTATTCCTTCTCGCTCGCCATCGCGTTGATCGCGGCCGCTGCCATCGCGCTGCCGCCTCGGCGGCCCCGTACGATCAAGTGGTCGAGGGCGGCGGGGTGTTCGGCCAAGGCCGCCTTTGATTCCGCCGCGCCGACGAAGCCCACCGGGACGCCGATCACCGCGGCGGGGCGGGGCGCGCCCTCCTCGATCAGCTCCAGGAGGCGGAAGAGTGCTGTGGGGGCGTTGCCGACGGCCACCACGGCACCGTCCAGGTGGTCGCGCCACAGTTCCAGGGCGGCCGCGCTGCGCGTGGTGGCCAGTTTCGCCGCCAGGTCCGGCACCGAGGGGTCGGAGAGCGTGCAGATCACCTCGTTGTCCGCGGGCAGCCGCTTGCGTGTGATGCCGCTCGCCACCATGGAGACGTCACAGAGGATGGGTGCGCCCGAACGCAGTGCTTCGCGGGCGCGGGCCACCACCTGGGGCGTGTACGCGAGATCGTCGACCAGGTCCACCATGCCGCAGGCGTGGATCATCCGGACCGCCACCTGGCTGACGTCGGCGGGCAGGGCCGCGAGGTCCGCCTCCGCGCGGATGGTGGCAAAGGACTCGCGGTAGATGGCCGCGCCATCCTTCTCGTAGTCGAACACAGTTTTCTCGCTCATCCGTTGACGTCGTTCCGGGTGCGTGCCCGGGCGGAGGCCGGCCGGCCGGAGGGCGCGGGCATGGGCGCGAGCATACCGATCACGACCCGAACAGCGATTCCGTCGAGGCCGGTCAGGTCGGCGTGGGCATCCGGTTCGTGGTCGGAAGGCGGGGTGTGGGGGCGGGGCCGCCGGCCCCGGCCCACACCCCGGTCCCGTTCCGGGAAGGAGCAGCCCTACGGTGAGTTCTCCACCGCCTCGCTCAGCGACAGCGCGAACCGGCCCTCCGCGTCCGTCCACCAGTGGGACAGACCGAAGCCCGCCGCGGCCAGTTCACCGCGGACACCGTCCTCGCGGAACTTCGCCGAGATCTCGGTGCGGATCTCCTCGCCTTCCGCGAGGTGGACCGCCAGATCCAGCGCCGGGACCTTCACGGTCTGCGTGACGCGCGACCGCAGCCGCATCTCGATCCACTCGTTCTCGGCGTCCCAGAGCGCCACGTGCTCGAACGCGTCGAGGTCGAAGTCGGCACCGAGTTCGCGGTTGACGACGCTCAGCACGTTCTTGTTGAACGCCGCCGTGACCCCGGCCGCGTCGTCGTAGGCGGTGACGAGCACCGACGCGTCCTTGACCAGGTCGGTGCCCAGCAGCAGGGTGTCGCCGGGCGACAGCAGGGACCGTACGGACGCCAGGAACGTCGCGCGCTCGGCGGGCAGCAGATTGCCGATCGTGCCGCCGAGGAAGGCCACGAGCCGCGGCCCGGGGGTGTCCGGGAGCGCGAGACCGCCGGTGAAGTCGGCGATCATCGCGTGGACGTTCAGGCCGGGCCGCTCGGCGATCAGCGCGTGACCGGCGTGGGTGAGCGCGCTCTCGCTGACGTCCACGGGCACGTACGTGTGCAGGTCCGGCATCGAGTCCAGCAGATGGCGGGTCTTCTCCGACGATCCCGAACCCAGCTCGACGAGCGTGCGCGCACCGCTCGCCGCGGCGATCTCGGCGGCCCGCGCCAGCAGGATCTCGCGTTCCGCGCGCGTCGGGTAGTACTCGGGGAGTTCGGTGATCTTCTCGAACAGCGCGCTGCCGTGGGCGTCGTAGAACCACTTCGGCGGCAGGGTCTTGGGCAGGTGTCCGAGGCCGTGCAGGACATCGGCGCGCAGTGCCGCGTCCGTGGCGTCCTCGGGAAGGGTGCGGGTCAACAGGAACGGACTCACGTACGGGGCTCCTTGCGCTGTGCGGATGCCATGTCCTCGCTCATGTCCTTGAGCGGGGTGAGCAGTACCTCGGTGCGGTTCGCGATGAGAAGGGTGCGGTCGGGGACCTCCCGCCACAGCGGGTCGTCGTCGTACGGCTCGGAGGCCACGAGCGTGCGGCGGCCGGGCTCGGTCAGGTACCAGAGGGTGTCGCCCCAGGCGGTCGCGGTGATCGTCTCGCCGTTGGTGAGCAGCAGGTTGAGCCGCGATCCGGGGGCCGCCTCGGCGACCTCCTGGACGGTGTCGGCCAGTGCCTGGCCCTCCTCGTCACCGGCACGCAGCCGGTGCAGGACCAGGGCCCACACGAACGCGGAGTCGCACCGGGCGTCCAGCGACAGCAACGCGGCCGGAGGCAGGCCCGCCACGAGGGGGGCGAGGCTGCCGGGCCAGCCGCGGACGGCGCCGTTGTGGCTGAACAGCCAGGGGCCCGCGGCGAACGGCGCCGCCGCGGCCTCCCCGTCCGCGCCCGCCACGGTCGCGTCCCGCACCGCGGCGAGCAGCGCCCGTGTCCCGATCACCCGGGCCAGGTCCGCGAACGACTGGTCGCCCCAGATCGGACCCGTGCGCCGGTAGCGGGCCGGCACCGGGTCCCCCTCGGCGTACCAACCCACCCCGAACCCGTCGGCGTTGACGGTCCCGTTCCGCTGGCGCCGGGGCGCCCACGACTGCCGGTACAGGCTGTGCTCCGGTGCCACGAGGAGTGCGCCGAGCTTCTCCTCGCCGCCCAGATACGCCAGATGACGGCACATCAGGCGTTCCCGTCGCGGGCCGTGCGGAACCCGGAGAAGATCTGCCGCCGGTTCGGATAGTCCCAGTTGCGGAACGTGCCCCGGCAGGCCACCTGGTCCACCGCGAACGAACCGCCGCGCAGCACCTTGTACTCCGGACCGAAGAACACCTCCGAGTACTCCCGGTAGGGGAACGCGACGAACCCGGGGTAGGGCTCCAGATCGCTCGACGTCCACTCCCACACGTCGCCGATCAACTGCCGTACGCCGAGCGGCGAGGCGCCCGCCGGGTAGCTTCCCGCCGGCGCCGGGCGCAGATGCCGCTGGCCCAGGTTGGCGTGGACCGGCGAGGGGTCCTCGTCGCCCCAGGGGTAGCGGGTGGAACGGCCGGACACCGGGTCGTGGCGGGCCGCCTTCTCCCACTCGGCCTCGGTGGGCAGCCGCCGCCCCGCCCAGCGAGCGTACGCGTCGGCCTCGTACCAACTCACGTGAAGCACCGGCTCCTCGGGCGGTACGGCCTCGGTCACCCCGAAGCGGCGGCGCAGCCACTGTCCGCCCTCGCGCCGCCAGAACAGCGGTGCCTCGATGTCATGGGCGCGGATGTGGTCCCAGCCGGCCGGGGTCCACCAGCGCTCGTCGCCGTAGCCGCCGTCCTCGATGAAGGCCTGGTACGCGGCGTTCGTGACCGGAGTGGTGTCGATGAAGAACGACGGGACCGTGCGCCGGTGTGCGGGCCGCTCGTTGTCGAGCGCCCACGGTTCGGTGGAGGTACCCATCACGAACGGGCCCCCGGGCACCAGGACTTCGGCGGGACCGGTGAACGGCGGGGCGGGGGCGGGGTCCGGCGCCGTGAGGGCGGCGGGTCCTCTGCGGAGCTGATGGGTGATCAGCATGGTCTCGTCGTGCTGCTGTTCGTGCTGCGCGATCATGCCGAACGCGAATCCGGACCGGGTCAGCCGGTTGCCTTCGAACGCGGCGCTCTCCAGGACGTCCAGTGCCCGGCCGCGCACCTCGGCCGCGTACGTACGGGCTTCGGCGGGCGGCAGCAGCGGCAGCGAGGGGCGTTCGGCCCGCGAGTGCTCGAACGCGTCGTAGATCCTGTCGATCTCGGGCCGCATCGCCTCACGCCCCGCGACCGCCCGCAGCAGCCACAGTTCCTCCTGGTTGCCGATGTGCGCGAGGTCCCATACGAGGGGGGACATCAACGGCGAGTGCTGCGCGGTGAGATCGGGGTCCTCCACACAGGAGGTGAGCAGGGCGGTGCGGTCGCGGGCGGTGGTGAGCGCGTCCAGCGCGCGCTGCCGGAGCGACTCCGGATCCGTGCGCGGACCGGAAGCGGTCGTGTCGGAAGCGGTCGTGCCGGTCATGTGTTCAGGTCCTTCCCGTCGTACAGGCCCTTCCGGGGGCCGGCCGGGCGCCGCCCGGACCGGCCGTCGTGATGAGCGGCGGCCGCGCCGGC
>NZ_JBSFZS010000205.1:0-7974 GCF_053600395.1 Streptomyces sp. NPDC005070
GGCGTTCCGGGTCCCGTCCGCTTCCCCGAAGGTGTCCCGGTCGCCCCGCCGATCAGCAGGTCATGGAACGTCAGGCGCTGCGCCGGGTCGACCAGGGTGATCTCAGCGAGGAGGACGAGGAGCGGCTGGGCACGACGCTCATGGTCCTGCACGACCGGATGAGAGACCTGTGCGCGACCCACGGCCTCACCCTGGAAGACCTCAACCTCGACCTCGGCCCCCTGGGCCCTCTGCTCCCACCCCCCGACTGACCCGGCCCCAGCCCCCGGAGGACGACCTCGCGGGAGCCGCCCACGACCGCCGGGCTACCCGCCCGCCGCCCGCGGCTCCCGCAGCACCGCGATCTCCCCGGGATCGATCCTCAGAAGGCCCGACAGGGGTTTGCCGGTGAGGAGTTCGGTGGTGCCCGGGGTGACCGGGATCTCCGCGCCCCGGCCCGCGTGGTCGATGACGAACACGTAGTCGGCGTCGCGGCCCCGGCGGCGGACCGTCTCCACTCCCGGGGGCAGGTCGCCGGCGTCGCCGACCCCGGCCTCGGTGCGGATACGGTCCAGCAGGGCGGTGAGGGTGTCCGGGTCGGGAAGGGTCGCCAGGTACCAGGCGATGCCCGCGCCGTGGGTGTGTCGCGTCACCGCCGGGACCCCCGCCAGGGGACCGTCCGTGTACGTGGCGATGGGCTCGGCGCCGTTCAGGCGCAGCCGTTCCGACCACAGGGTGGCCGTGGCGCCCGGGGGCACCTGGCCGGTCAGTCCGGCCGACTCGCCGGGGAGGAGAGGGAAGAGTTCGTCGCCGCGAATGCCGAGGGTGTCGCGGAAGGCGCCCGGGTAACCGCCCAGCCGGATATGGCAGTTCTCGTCGACGGCTCCGCTGTGGAAGCCGATCGCGAGGGTGCCGCCGCGCTCGACATGGCCGGTCAGGTTCGCCGCGCCCGCCTCGTCCACGAGGTAGAGGCTCGGGGCGAGGACGAGGCGGTAGGCCGAGAGGTCCGCGTCCGGGCGGACGAAGTCGACGGCCACACCGGACCGCCACAGGGGTTCGTACCAGGCACGGACCAGATCCTTGTACCGGAGGTCGCCACTGGGCTGAGAGGGCAGTTCCAGCGCCCAACGGGCGTTCCAGTCCCAGACGATGGCGACTTCGGCGGTGCCGGTGCTGCCGCGTACCTCGGCCAGGGCCTTGAGATCGGCGCCGAGGCGGACGACGTCCTGCCAGATGCGGCTGTCCGTGCCCGCGTGCGGGAGCATCGCCGAGTGCCACTGTTCGGCGCCCGCCTTCGCGGCCCGCCACTGGAAGTAGGCGATGCCGTCGGCACCGTGGGCCACATGGGCGAGGGCGTTACGGCGCATCTCGCCGGGGGCCTTGGCCCGGTTGACGGGCTGCCAGTTCACGGCGCCCGTGGAGTGTTCCATGAGCAGCCAGGGCCCTCCGGCCAGCGACCGTGTCAGGTCGCCGCAGAGCGCGACGTCGATCTCGGAGGCCGGGTCGGCGGACATCAGGTAGTGGTCGTTGGAGACGATGTCGAGTTCCGGCGCCCACCGCCAGTAGTCGAGCGCGTCGAAGGTGTCCATGACCATGAAGTTGGTGGTGGCCGGTGTCGAGGGGGCGGCCGCGCGCAGGACGTCCCGCTCCGCGGTGTAGAGCGAAAGCAGTTCGTCGGAGCAGAAGCGGCGCCAGTCGAGCTGGTGCGTGGGATTGGGGACGGCGCCGGTGGCGCGGGGCGGCAGGATCTCCTCCCAGTCGTAGTACCACTGGCTCCAGAAAGTGGTGCCCCAGGCGTGGTTGAGGGCGGCCAGGTCGTCGCCGTAGCGGGCGCGCAGCCAGGTGCGGAAGGACCGGGCGCTGGTGTCGCAGTAGCAGGCCGCGTTGTGACAGCCGTACTCGTTGTGGATGTGCCACATCACGACGGCCGGGTGGGCGGCGTAGCGTTCGGCGAGGGCGCCCGTGACGCGCAGGGCCGCCGCACGGTAGGCGGGGCTGCTCGGGCAGAACGTCTGTCTGCTGCCGTACGTCTGCGTACGGCCGTCCCGGTCGGTCGGGAGCGCCTCGGGGTGCGCCCGCAAGAACCAGGCGGGCGGAGCGGCCGTGGGGGTGGCGAGGTCGGCGGCGATGCCGTTCTCGTGGAGGAGGTCCAGGAGCCGGTCCATGCGGGTGAAGTCGAACCGCCCCTCGGAGGGCTCCATGAGGGCCCAGGAGAAGATGCCGACGCTGACCATGGTGACGCCGGCCTCGCGCATCAGGCGCATGTCCTCGGCCCAGATCTCCTCGGGCCACTGTTCGGGGTTGTAGTCGCCGCCGTAGACGATGCCGGGGACGGACAGGGTGCGTTCGGAGGTCATACGGCTCCTCCCGAGGCCGGCGCGTGTCCCGAGGACAGCAGACGGCGGGTGGTGGCCACGCCCCAGTCGTCGAGGGACAGCAGCCGGTCGCTGGAAGCCATGAGGCCGTCGGTGGCCTCGACATGCGCCGCCCAGCGTTCCCGGGTCTCGACGGCGGGGCGGGCCATCAGGCAGTCGGGGTCGTTGATCCACAGGCGCCGGTGCTGCCACTGGCGGCCGACGCCGGTGAACTCGGCGGCGTCCTGGCCGGGTTGGCTGTTGTCGCCGGCTTCGGGACGCCGGTGCGGGGCCGTGTCGGGGCTGACCCGCATCGCGTCGAACAGGCCGATGGACGGGAGGACGGGGGCTCCGCAGCCGAGGAGGTAGGCGTCGGGGCCGATGGCTTCGCGGATCAGGGCGATTCCGTCGCGGTAGGCGGTCAGCGCGTCGGTCCCGGAGTGCCGGGCGCCGTCCAGGGCGCCCGCGTAGAGGAAGTCGGTCTTGAAGTAGTCGTAGCCCTCGGCCCGCAGGGTGGCGTAGACGTGGGTCAGGTAGGACCGGGCCTCGGGGTGGGTGATGTCGAGGGTGAACAGGTCGTGGTTCCAGTTGTGGCCCGCGTGCAGGGGCGCGCCCGCCGGGTCGCGGACCAGCCACTCGGGGTGCTTCGCGGCGAGTTCGCTGTGCGGCGCCACGAGGAACGGCGCGGTCCAGATCCCCGCTCGCCGGCCGCGGGCGCGGATGGCGTCGGCGAGGGCGGCGCGGGAGCGGAAGCGGCCGGAGAGGGTGAGCCAGTCGCCGAGTGCGCTCTGGTAGCCGTCGTCGATCTGGACGACGTCGACGGGGAGGTCGAGGGTGTCCATGGCACGGAGGTTCTCGTGGATGTCGTCCTCGGTGACGGCGGTGAAGTACTCGTACCAGGAGCACCACACCGTGGGCGCGGGCCGCGGGCCGGGCGTCGCGAGGGCGTCGGCCCAGGCGGCGAGCGCGCCCTGGATTCCGTCCGGTCCGGAGTACGAGGACTCGGTGACCGGGCCGTCGGCGCTGATCTCGGCGCGGCCGTCGCGGACGGCCAGCCGGATCGAGGGCACCGAGGCGGCCGGGTCGGGCGCCGCCCACAGCCGCACCGGGGAACCGTCGCCCGGGTCCAGCGCGAGCAGTCCCTCGCCCTGGAAGGTCCCGGGCGGCGCGGTGCGGCCGGGCCGGTAGCAGACGGTCGCCCAATTGGCGTTCGCCGGGCGGTGGGGAGCGTCGTCGAGGGCGTAGGAGCCGCTGGGACTCCAGGACTGCCAGCCCTCCTCGTGGACCCGTGCGGGGCGCGGGTCCACGGGCAGTGAGGCTACGGGGGTGAAGGCCTGGGGCACGTCGTTCTCTTTCACGTGGAGCCGCCTGAGTCTTTCGAGTGGTGTCGTCTCAGCTCTTGTTGGCGCCGAGGGTCAGACCGCTGACGAACTGCCGCTGGAGCGCGAAGTACACGACGAGCGTGGGAATCGCGGTGAGCAGGGCGCCGGCGGCGACCAGGTTGGGATCCGTGAAGTACTGGCCGGAGAGGTTGTTCAGGGCCGAGGTGATCGGCATGTTCTCGCCGGTCGAGATCAGCACGAGGGCCCAGAAGAAGTCGTTGTAGATCCAGATCGACAGCAGGGTCGCCAGGGCCGCCATCGCGGGCTTGCACAGCGGCAGGGTGATCTGCCAGTACAGCCGCCAGACCGAGGCTCCGTCCACGAGCGCGGCCTCGGTCAGCTCGTCCGGCAGGGAGCGCATGTAGTTGCTGAGCACGAACGCGCAGAACCCGGACTGG
Organism: Streptomyces sp. NPDC005070; assembly: GCF_053600395.1. Taxonomy (NCBI): domain Bacteria; kingdom Bacillati; phylum Actinomycetota; class Actinomycetes; order Kitasatosporales; family Streptomycetaceae; genus Streptomyces; species Streptomyces sp. NPDC005070. The sequence continues at coordinate 4,114 of NZ_JBSFZS010000205.1, forward strand.
AAGGCCACGTGGATCAGCACGAGGCCGAGCGCGGAGTCGTACAGCTTGCCGCTCGCCGTGATGCCCGGCAGGTCGGTGAGCAGGTACATCCGGTACAGCGGGGTGATGATGACCTGCTGCGGAAGCAGATTGCCGGCCGTGAAGACCAGCAGCAGCGCGAGGTTGAGGCGGAAGTCGAAGCGGCTGACGTAGAACGCGACCATCGACGACAGGAACAGGGTGAGCAGCACGGCCGGCACCGCGATCAGCAGGGTGTTGACGAAGTAGTGCGTCATGTCCGACTGCTCGAAGGCGTTCTTGAAGTTGTCCAGGTTCAGTGTGTCCGGCCAGGACACATAGCCCTTGTCGCTGGTCTCGCTGTACGGGCGCAGGGCCGAGAAGACCGCCCACAGCAGCGGGGCGAGCCAGGCCAGGGCGGTACCGGCGAGGAAGACGTGCAGCAGGACGCGGGCCGGGCGCAGTGGTGTGCGCTGCCTGGGCGCGCCGGTCACGAGGGTGGAGGCGCTCACGCTCGCCGCTCCTTCCGGAAGGTCGCGATCAGGTAGGGGACGATCACGACGAGGGAGATGACCAGCAGGACCACGGCGATCGCCGAGCCGTACCCGATGCGGCTCGACTCACCGATGATGTTGTTGGTCACCAGGATCGAGAGCAACTCCGTCCCCTGGGCGCCCTTGTTGAAGACGAAGACCAGGTCGAAGGCGCGCAGCGCCTCGATGATGGTGACGACCAGCACGACGGTGTTGGTGGGGCGCAGCGTCGGGAAGATGACGTGTCTGAACGTCTGCCACTCGTTGGCACCGTCCAGCGCGGAGGCCTCTCTGAGGGAGGGGTCGACGCCCTTGAGGCCGGCCAGGTACAGGATCATCATGTAGCCGGTGTGCCGCCAGGAGGCCGCGACGAGCACGGCCCACAGATTGAGATCGGGGTCGCCGATCCAGTCGATGTAGTGGCCCGGCGTGTTGGCGCCGATGAGGCTGTTGATGAGTCCCGTGTCCGGGTTGTAGACGAGCTGCCAGACGAAGCCGATGCAGGCCATCGAGATGACGACCGGCAGGAAGAACGCGGTCTGGTAGACGCGGCTGAAGCGGATGTTCTTGTCCAACTGCACGGCCAGGAAGAGGCCGAGCGGTGTCGGGATCAGGATGAGGACGACGAACCAGATGACGTTGTGCTGGACGGCGGGCCAGAACTGCGGGTTGTCGTTGAAGAGTTGATGGAAGTTCTGGAGGCCCACCCACTTGATCGAGTCGAACCCGATGCCGTCCCAGGTGGTGAAGGCGAGGGCGATGGAGGCGAGGGCGGTGACCCAGACCAGGGCCACGTGCAGGACCGTGGGCACGCCCGCCATGAGGGCGAGCGTGAACCGGTCACGGCGGGTCAGCAGGCGGCGGTGGCCGCGTGCCGACCGCTTCGGCGCGGAGGCAGCGCCCGGAGGCGGCACGCTGGCCGCCTCCGGGGACTTCGTCGTGGTGTCGGTGGTCATGATGTCGTTCACGCGGTCGCGAAGATCTGCTTCTTCTGGCGCTCGATCGACGACAGCAAGCTGTCCACGCCCTTGGGGTTCTGGAGGAACTTCTGGAGTCCGGGCTGCATCACCGTCGAGGTGAAGTCCGGGCGGGAGTCGCGGTCCATGAACTGGGTCAGGGTCTTGGCGCCCGCGATCATGTCGAACGCCTTCTTCTGGAGCGGCGAGTACGCGGAGGTGTCGGCCTTGCTGGAGGCGGCCACGACGCTCGGGTCGCCCTTGAGGTAGAGCTCCTCCGCGGCCGGGCTGCCCATGTACTCCAGCAGCTTGAGGACTCCGGCGTGGTTCTTGGGGGCCTTGCTGACCATGAGGCCGTCGGTGGGCGCCTCCACGGTGTCCTGGCCGTACGCGGAGTCGATCTCCGGGAAGGGGAAGAAGTCGAGGTCGTCCAGGTCGTCCTTGTTGGTGAACTGCTGGGCCACGAAGGTGCCGAGGAGGTACATGCCGGCCTTCTTGGCGACCAGCGTCTGCGCGGCGTCCTGCCAGGTGCGGCCCATGAAGCCGTCCTGGTGGTACGGGAGGAGTTCGGCCCAGTGGTCGAAGGTGGCCTTGACCTTGGCGTCGGTCCAGGAGGCCTTGCCGGCCATGAGCTGGACGTGGAAGTCGTAGCCGTTGAGGCGGAAGTTGATCTGGTCGAAGGTGCCCATCGCGGGCCAGGCGTCCTTGTCACCGAAGGCGATCGGGACCAGCTTGTCCTTCTTCATCTGCTTGCACAGGGCGATGAGTTCGTCCCAGGTGGTGGGGACCTTGTAGCCGTGCTGCTGGAAGACGCTCTTGCGGTAGAAGACCGCCCACGGGTACGTCGTCATCGGAACGAAGTAGTACTTGCCGTCCTCGCCCTTGCTGAGCTTCTGCATCGCCTCGGGGAAGTTGTCCCCGATCTTCGCCCACACGTCGTCGATCGGCGAGGCGAGCTTCTTGGCCGCGAAGAACTGCATGCGGTACCCGGCGAACCAGTTGAAGACGTCGTCCGGCGTGCCCTGCAGATACGAGTTGATCTGCTCCTGGAAGGTGTTGTGGTCCTTCGTGTTGACGTCGACCGCGAGGCCGGACTGCTTCCTGAAGTCCGCGTAGACGTCGGCGAAGGCCTTCTTCGGCACGGCGTCGGACGCGTTGGAGCCGACGGTGACCGTCTTGGGGTCCGAGGCCGTGCCGTTGCCGCCGCAGGCGCTCAACAGGGGTACGCCCGCGCCGAGGGCGACCGCGCCGCCGATTCCGCGGATGAGGGTGCGACGGCTGGGCGTTGGGGCGGACAGACCCGAGAGGGGAAGGTGCATGACGGCTCCTGAGGGCAGGGTTCGGTCGAGTTGGACGGCGGGGAGGCCGGAAATCGATCAGAAACCAACTCGACCGAACAACGTGGGCGTAATGACAGCCTCATGTCGTCACCACGTCAAGACCTCGCGGCCGCCTTGCCCGAAACGTGACCGACACGTCACGGACCACCGTCATGGGCCTCGGAAAAGGGGCGAACGCCACCGGTGCGGGCCGTCGAGCCACCACCTCGCCCGGTTCGCGAACCTGCACACGTCGGGCTGCACAACCGTAATGACGATGTTGGCTTTCGCGACGCAGTCACCCAAAAGCAAACAGTCGCTGGTTGAATTTGTTTACAGGCAGCGCAAATCGGCGAGCGGGCCATTCCCTGCCAAATGCGGCAGACTGATGACGGGTCAGGGGCTGCGGACCCCCGGTCGGCGTTCGTCCGACTCTCAGTCTCGCGCAACGTAATCGATTACGCCACAGGCCTCGACTATCGATCCGGCAAAGGCACGCAGGGGAACAGGCGGGCCGGGGGCGGCGGTTCACGACTGCCGGACGGCCGCGCGCGGTCGAGGAGGCCGCGGCCGTCAGACCGACGCGCGCGCCACGAACGTCGTACCGACCCGCACGGTCCTTCGCCTCGTCCGGCCGTCGATCTGCTCCAGGAGGAGCCCGGCCGCGACGCGGCCGACCTCGCGCGCCGGGTAGCGGATGGTCGTCAGGCGCGGCCGGACGAGCGAGGCGAACTCGATGTCGTCGTGCCCCACCAGCGACACGTCGCCGGGAATGTCGAGCCCGAGACGCTCGGCCGTGTCCATGGCGCCGACGGCGGTGATGTCGTTGCCGCACAGCACCGCCTCGGGCCGGAGCCGCGCGCGCATCAGCCGTTCGAAGCCCTCCGCTCCCGCCTCGCGCGTGTGCTCGCCGTGGACGATGTGCTCCCGTGCGATGCGCAGGCCCGCCTCGGCCGCGTGCCTTGTCCGCGAACTGCGGGTCGTCCGGCGAGGGGATCTGGTCGAACGAGTTCTGCGAGTGGACGTTGTACGTCGCCCTCGTCTCCAGTGACCACG
>NZ_JBSFZS010000206.1:0-7963 GCF_053600395.1 Streptomyces sp. NPDC005070
GTACCACCGACGTACCACCGACCCGGAGGAGGAACCGTGGAACAGGCCGGTCCGCGCAGCGCGCACGGCTCCACCGGGCGGACGCCGGAAAGCCCGTGCCGCGGCCTCCGCCGCCTCTTCCAGGGGGTCCGCGGCGCCCGGGGTGCCGTCGTCCTCAGCCGGCATGGCCGCCTCGCGGGGGAGCGGACCGGTCCCAGGGCGACGGATTCTCCGCGCTGACGGACACGATCAGCGCGCGCAGCGAGATCCGTACGAGATCGATGTCGGCGATGGACAGCACCACGTCACCGGCCAGGACCACCCCTCCGGCGAGAAGACGGTCCAGCAGGTCGACCAGCGCGACCTGACGGTCCGGCAGCGGTTCCAGGGAGGCCGAAGGGGAACGGCCGGGCACGGTCATGGCGTGACACCGCGTACGTCGCCGCCGGTTCCGCCGGTGCCTTCCCCATCGTCCGTGGCGTCCTGGGGCGGCATCGCGAAGGAGTACGGGGCCCATGGGCCCGTGACCTCCACACGGACCCCCGTCAGACCCCGGCCCGCTCGGGCGGCTTCCTCGCGGAAGGCCTCGCCGCGCCCGCGGGGCACCAGAAAGGCGTCGTTGAAGACGTTCTCGCCCGCGTCGCCCGCCAGCGCGCCCTGTTGGGGCCGGTGGGCCGCGCGGTCGGTCGCGTACGCGCGCGCCACGTCCCCTACACGCTCGGCCGCCTCCTGGGCCGCCCGGTAGACGGCCTCCCGGTCGCCGCGCTGCCGTCTTCGGGCGCTGAGGTAGGCACGCCCGGGGGTCATGTCCGCCGACGCGCTGGATTCGGGGGCGGGCGGAGCGGCCGGAGCGGTCGCCTCGACGTAGATCTTCACCCCCCATTCGACCTGGTCCGCCAGGTGATCCAGGCGCTCGGCGAACAGCCGTACCGCGGAGCGCAGCATGTCGCGCGCACTGCCGTCGTCGACATAGACGGTCGCCAGCCGCAGCGGCAGCGCCGGGGTGAGCCCCGTGACCTCCTCCACGATCGCGTGGTGCGCCCGTGCGACCGCCTCCAGCCAGTCCAGGTCCTCCAGATGGCGTCTGAGCCCCTCCTCGCGGAAGTCCGCGGCCGGCACCGGGCTCACCACGAGAACGATCTCCGTGGCGTCGCCGTCCTCCCCGCCTTCGGCGATCAGGTGGACCGGGGCGCCGGCGACTCCCGCGAGTCCGGCCAGCGTCCGGGCCAGGTCCGGGTGCCCGCGTGCCACGACGTACGCGTAGGTGACCGGTTCACTCGTTCTCGTCGGCATCGCGATCAGCCCTTCGGCGGGTGGTGCCGCGCGGTTCCGGCTCCACCTCGGGGATGCCCCTGTCCCGGCGCAGGGCGTTCAGCTCGGCACGCAGCCGGCGGTTCTGCTCGGCCAGCGAGTGCTCGTCCCTGGCCCCCGACGTGAGCGAGGGGTCGTGTTCCCACCAGTCGATGCCCATCTCCCTGGCTTTGTCGACCGAGGCGACGAGCAACCGGATCTTGATCGTGAGCAGTTCGATGTCGAGGAGGTTGATCCGGATGTCGCCCGCGATGACGATGCCCTTGTCGAGGACGCGTTCCAGGATGTCGGCCAGGTTGGCGGACGAGCCCTGCGCGTACGGCGGTGTCGCGCGGGACGGATAGTCGCCCAGGCGGTTGGAGAGCGGTTGACTCACGACGGTGTCCTCGAGTTCTCTCGGATCCGGGTCGGGACGCGAACGGGCCGGTCAGGGCTGTCCGCCCTGTTGGAACATCCTGATCTCCTCCAGCCGGTCGAGCAGTTGGTCCTCGATCAGGTCGAACGTCTCCTCGTCGATCTCACCGGCGTTCAACTGCCTTTCAAGATCGGCGAGTTGGAGACGTATCGGCGCCGGGTCGTAGTACTCGTCCTCCGCGGCCTCCAGAACCCTGTCCATCACCCAGGCGACTCCGCGCACGGGCGCCAGGGGAAGCGTGACGAGTTGTGTGAACAGGCCCATGACGACTCCCTCAGCTGAAGCTGTACGGAGGGAGCGGACCATTGAGCCGGAATTCGAATCCCTCGCCCATCTGGTGCGCGAGGCTCAGCTCCGTGGCCAGGAAGAGTTCGTCGTGCTCGTCGCTCACCAGGAACGACACGTTGAGAAAGTCCGTTCCGGTGGGCTGTGAGGAGTCGATCTCCCGGGCGAACGGGCGGAGCGCCTCGATGACGCCCGAGGCCAGTGCCTCCTGGCGGGCCCGGACCTCGTTGGCGACCATCTCGCCGAGCGTCACGGCCGCGTCGGGGGCCGCCGTGCCGGCGCGGATGCCGTCGTTGAGCTGCCGGGCCGGCTCCGAATCCGTGAGGATCTCCCGCAGCAGCATCTCCTCGTCCTGGGACGCCTTCAGGTTGTACTCGACGCAGCCCTCCAGCAGGCGCAGTCGGTCGGCGTACTCGTCGCCGCGCTCCTCCAGCGCCTGCCTGACGGCGTCGTCGTCCGGGGCGGTGTAGCCGAACCTGAGGGGCAGGACGGTGCCGTCCGCCAGCAGACGCTGCTGCACCTCCTGGTGCCGGCCGATGTCTCTTCGCTTGGGACGCAGTTCCTCCGGCGCGTCACTCACGACCGCGCAGAGCGGGCCCGCGGTCACGGTGCGCAGCGGGGAGGCCGAGGCGCCGACTCCGTCGAGCCCGTCGAGACGCAGCGGATGGTCCTTGAACGTGATCGAGTAGATGTATACGGCCATGGCTCACTCCTCCGCGCGAGACGCGCTTCGCTCCCGCCGGGAGGATCGCCGGGCCGGTCGCCGTCGTCGTTCCACCGTCTCCTCCTCTTCTCCCTCCGGCTCGTCCTCCTCGTCGTCCCCGTCCTTGCCCGTCACTCCCCGGATGGTCTCGGTGACCGCCTCCGCGGCGCCGCTCAGGGCTCCCTTGGACTTGCCCTTCGCGCCGGATTCCAGGGTGTCGCCGACGATGTCGGTGAGCTTGGACGGTGCCTTGTCGCCGGATTCCAGGTCGAGACGGTTGCATGCCTCCGCGAAGCGCAAGTAGGTGTCGACGCTGGCCACGACGATGCGTATATCGATCTTCAGGATCTCGATGCCCACGAGGGACACACGGATGAAGACGTCGATGACGAGCCCGCGGTCGAGAATGAGTTCCAGAACGTCGTAGAGAGTGCCGGATCCGCCGCTCCGGGCGACATTGCCACTACTCTGCGGCACCATGGTCATGGTGCCTCCCTTCACCGGCATGCCATGTCAGCGCCGGTCGATCTGTCCACGCGTATAGCGGCGCTTCCTCTCGTAGGCCACCAGGTCGCCCTTCTTGTCCAGGGTCACTCGGTAGGTGGCCATCACGCTGGTGGTCTCGGGGACGCGCTCCAGCTCGAGTACCTCCACATCCGCCTCCCAACCATCGTCCGTGGGTCTGATCGCGGAAACGGACTCGGGGGCTCGGCCGAGCAGCGTGCCGAGTTGTTCCACCGCCGAACGGATCGCACCGGCCGCGCCTCCGGAGCGTGAGGGGGCCGCACCGTCACCTGTCGGCCGCCGGCGCGCGGCACCACCGCCGGCGCTCGGTCGCCGTTTGGCGGGCTCTGCTGCGGCCATGGTGTCTCCGGTCGTCGGGAGGGACGCCGTACTTGGATAAAAGAGTGCAATCTCATCATATAGGGGTACTTGGGGCGTCAGGTGTGGATGGCTTGCCCTGAGGCCGCCCCGTCGAGCGCGCGGCCCCGGGGGAGATGAGGGCTGCGTGGTCCGAAGGGAAAAGGTTCATGAATGACACAACCAAGATCGCTCTGGCCGCGGCTGTCGCCGGGGGCTATCTGCTCGGGCGTACGAAAAACGGCCGCCTCGCGTTCGCCGCGGCCACCTATATCGCCGGGCGCCGATTCGCTCTCGATCCGAAGCAGTTGGCCACGGAAGGGCTGAAGCGGCTTTCGGACGTACCGGGTGTCGCGGAGCTCCAGGAGCAGGTGCGGGGCGAACTGATGGACGCCGGACGTCAGGCTCTGGCGGCCGCGGCCGACCGCCGCCTCGGTGAACTTGCCGGCAGTCTCCATGAACGGACACTGCGTGTCGGCGAGAAGCCCGAGAGCGACGAGAACGAAGAGAGCGAGGACGACTTCGAGGAGGGCGCCTACGACGAGGACGAGGGGCCCGACCAGGCGGACGACGAGCGCGACGACGAGTACGACGAGGAGGAAGAGGAGGAAGAGGAGGACGAGGGCGACGGCGAACCCGAGGGCGAGGCCGAAGAGGAGGAGCCGGAGGAAGAAGAGGAAGAGGAGGACGAGCAGCCGGAGCGGCCGCGAAGGCAGCGCCGGAGCGTACGGGAGGCGGAGAGCAGGCGCGCCACCGAACCCGCACCCCGCAGGGGGACCGCCCAGAAGGCCGCCAGGGAGAGCGCGCCTTCGGCCGCGAGTGGTTCGGGCAGGAGGCCCGCGGCGAAGAGGACCGCGGCCAAGAAGACATCGGCGCGAAAGCCGGCGGCGGAACGGCCGGAGAAGAAGGCCGCGAAGAAGACCTCGCCCCCGGCAAAGAAGACCGCGGCGAAGAAGGCGCCCGCGAAGAAGGCCGCTCCGGCCAAGAAGACCGCGGCCAAGCGGTCGCCCGCGAAGAAGAGCGCCGGCACTGCGAAGAAGACCGCTCCGGCCAAGAAGACCGCGGCGAAGAAGGCGCCCGCCAAGAAGACCGCCGCGAAGAGATCTTCGTCCAAGACGGCCAAGAGCGCTTCCGGACGACGGAGGTAAGGCCATGGCCACCAAACAGCGTGAGAAGGACAATGCCGGAGGCTCGGGCCTGGACGCGCTGCGCGACGAGCTCACCGACTTCCTGGGCGCCCAACTGGAACACCTGGTGGACAAGGCCGGTGACAAGGTCGCGGATGTCACCGACAGCCTCTTCGACTCCGCCGAGAACGGCGGCCCCCTCCTTGGAGCCGGTTCTCGCATCCTGCAAGGGGAATCGCCGCTGAAGGCGATCGTGTCGGAGAAGGCCAAGAGCGCCAAGGACAGCGTCGTCGGCAAGGTGAAGGACGCCTTCGGTGGCGGGGGAGGCGGCAAGGCCAAGTCCGGCAGCACCAAGGTCATGAACATCATCGAGGTGCTGGACGTCGGTGTCCCGGTCCGGAAGGCCTACGACCACTGGACCCAGTTCGAGAAGTTCAGCAGCTTCACCAAGGGTGTGCGCAGCGCCTCCCAGGACGGCGAGGGCGGCAGCGACTGGAAGGTGAAGGTCGGCCCGTCCACCCGGGGTTGGAAGGCGACCGTCCAGGAACAGGTTCCGGACGAGCGGATCGAATGGACCTCGGAAGGCACCAAGGGCAGTACACGCGGCTGTGTCAGCTTCCACGAGCTCACGCCGGACCTCACCCGCATCGTGCTCGTCGTCGAGTACTACCCGTCCGGCTTCTTCGAGAAGACCGGAAACATATGGCGCGCCCAAGGCCGCCGTCTGCGGCTGGACTTCAAGCACTTCCAGCGCTACGTGACGCTCACCGACGAGGAAGCCGAGGGCTGGCGCGGCGAGATACGCGGCGGCGAGGTGGTCCGCACCCACGAGGAGGCGCTGGAGGAGGAGGAAGCGGCAGCGGGCGAAGAGGACGAGGACGGCGCGGAGGACTACCAGGACGAGGAGATTCCCGAGGAAGAGGAGGAGGAAGAGGAGGGCGAGGAGCTCCCGGAGGCTGACGAAGAGGTCCCGGAGGAGGACGACGAAGCGGAGGCGGAGTACGACGAGGAGGACGGGGAGTACGAGGACGAGGAGCAATGAGGGGCGAGTACCCGAGCGCGCGGCGGGAGCGTGCCGGCAGGACCACTGCGCAGCGGGGACGTGCCGACAGGACACCGGCCCCCGCCGCGCGGTAGGGCACCGACCCGTGACCCGGTAGGGCAACTACCCAGCCAACCGGCCGGGGTCGGTCGTCAGGTCTCGTCCTCCATGCGGATCACCCGCCGCAGGTCCTCATGTGCCTTGCCGGGCGCACCCTCCTGCGCTTCCAGCAGGGCCGAGGCGATGGCGTCCAGCTTGCGCTGGATCGCCCGCTCGGACCGAAGCTCGGAGTTCTTCAGCAGTGCCAGGAGCAGCAGCGTCACCGCGGTCATCGCGTCACCGGCGAGAAGAAGCCACTCCCCGGCGAGGCCGGCGACGTGAACGGCGACCGTCGCAGAGACCAGGGCGACGCAGAGGGCGAAGAAGACAGGCGAGCTGGTGAACCTCGAACCGGACTCGGCGAGCCGCTCGAACCTGCCCCGTTCCTCGCCCCCGCGGTCGGCGGGATGCTGGAAGGCCATGGTCAGTGCTTGGTCCACCGGCGCACATGCGCCGAGGCCTTCTCCGTCATCTCCTGGGCCTTGCCCCTCAGTTGCTCCCGACGGCCCGCACGCTGGATCGACGTGTCGCCGAGCACCTTGCCCACGGACTCCTTGACCTTGCCCTTGACCTGCTTGGCCTTCGCGTTGCCCTGGAACATCGTCGCCGTCCTCCGGGTGCGCGCCGTGCCGCGACGCGTCGGGTCACTCTGCCTTTCTCACCGTGTGACCTGGCGGACGGCACCGCAAACCGGCCCCTCCGCCGCACCCACCCCGCGGCGATGCGCAGCCGGTTTCCTCGCGCCCCGCCGGGGGACTCGTGGCGACAGCCCGGAGTCGCACGAACACCGGACCCGACGGGTCCGGAGCCAGGCTGAGCCGGGACCGACCAGCGAAAGGACGAGAAGGAGCCATGACCGCCGACATCGGGACCAGGAGCACCTCGCGACCGGAGACGGGATGGGCGCAGGCGCGTCGCCGGCGCCGGACCGGCCCGCGGACCTGTCTTCCGGCGACAGCCGGCACATCGGCCCGCCCGGACCGGACCGCCCCGGACTGGAACATCGTCAGGGGGGAGGACTGACCGGACGTCACTTCTCCGTACGGTTCGCGTCGTCACGGGCGGGCCTCGGGAAGCCGTCACGGTTCGGGCCTCGGACAGCCGTCACGGGTGAGCGTCAGGAGGCGGAGTCCGTCGTGGAGCGCAGCCGGCGGATCTCGTCCGCCGGGGGCCGGCGTACGCCCTCGTCCACCAGGCGCTCGGGCATGTCGTCGTCGGGGATCAGGTGAACGTCGGCCTGCTCGGCGGGGTCCGCGTCTCCGTCGGCACCCACGTCCTCGGCGATCATGTCGTGCTCGGCGTCGTTGTGGGCGCCCACGTCGAGGGCCAGGATCCTTTCCTCGGGATCCGGGCCCACCTCGTTGTCCAGGGGCTCGCCTCCGTCGCCGGTGAGTTCGTCCTCGTCGTCCTCGTCGGAGTCCCGCAGGGCCGGATCCGTGCGCTCCTCGGCCAGCTTCTCGTCCAGACTCTCCCCCTGGTGCTGTTCACGCGCCGTGGTGCCCAGGTGGTCCACGGCGAGCGGGCGCTCGGGCGGCGACCACCCGTCGTCGAAGGGGTCCGAGCCCCGGTATTCGAGGGTGTCCTCCGGATCGAGGATGCCTTCGTCCTCGCGGATGTCGGGACCTCCCGGCTGGTAGACCTCATCACCCATGACGTCGTCCTCGCTCTGCTGCCCGAGATGGGCGCGACCCTCCGGACGGATCCGAGTGTCATCGGCCCATGTCTCCAGGCTCACCCAGCACACCGGTTCCGGCATGCCGGAACCGCGTGCGATCACGGAGGGTCACCGAACGGCGGGAGATGATTCTCGATCTCCACGTTTGGCACCCGTGGGACGGGTCACCCGACTCTCGACACTCGAAGCCGACCGTGATGGGAAGTGAGACATCGTGAGTGGCGAGCAGAAGGCCAAGGCCAAGATGGAACAGGCCAAGGGCAAGACGAAGGAAGCGGCCGGGCGCGCCGTGGGCAACGAGCGGATGACCGCCGAAGGCCGGGCCGAGAAGGCCAAGGGCGACGCACGTCAGGCCAAGGAGAAGACGAAGGACGTCTTCAAGGGCTGAACAGGCCCAAGGGCAGGAGGCGGACTCCCGGTCTCCGGGAAGTCGGCGCGGCCGCCAGGCCGACCACGTGGGGCCCGT
>NZ_JBSFZS010000207.1:0-7890 GCF_053600395.1 Streptomyces sp. NPDC005070
CGAGTTCATCGCCCTCCAGGCCAACCGGCGTGACGACCGCTGGGGCGGCTCGTACGAGAACCGGATGCGCTTCCCCGTCGAGATCGTCCGCCGCGGGCAGTTCGCCGGCCTTGGCCGGGGCGAACTGCCAGGAGCCGTTGAGATCCCGCCAGTCGGTCCGGGTGAGCTGGGGCCGGGGGTACTCGGTGCGGGCCTTGCCGGCGTCGACGTCGTCGGCCCACTTCGTCCGCAGCTCGTGGGTGGAGCGGTTGGGGCCGCTGCTCCAGAAGGCGCTGACAACGTTGCCGTTCGTTCCGGAGAGATCGCCCTTGCCGTCATAACGCAGGTCGGCGGTGCCCTTGGCCGTACCGGACTTGTTGCCGACGACGGGTTCCTTCAGGCCGACGATCAGGGACTTGGGGTCGGCGGGGTCCAACTTGGCCGTGGTCAGCGGCCACTTGGCGCCGCCGATGACGGCTTCGACGTGGTCGGTGAGGTTCGCGGGGGGTGCGGTGAGCGGCTGGGCGAAGTCGAGGCGCAGGCTGCGGCCGTCGGCCTGGACCGTGGTGGCGACGGCCCCGTCGTAGGCGTATCCGTCGGGCAGCCGGAGTGCCGACTGCGGGACGGTCGTCTTGGTGCCGCCGGGCGGGGTCCAGCGCAGATGGAGGTTGGAGCCGCCGAAGTGCTCGAAGTACTCGACCTTGATGTCGTAGGCCTGCCCGGCGGTCAGGTCGAGGGGTTGGGAGGTCTGTTCGCGGTCCCAGTCGTCGACCCAGTGGTCGATGGCGAGGTGCCCGTCGACCCACAGCCGGAAGCCGTTGTCCCCGATGATCGAGAACGTGTGCGGGCCGGTCTTCTCGGGGACGATCCGGCCGGTCCAGCGGACGTTGACGTCGTCCGACTGTCCGGTGGCGAAGGAGAGCCGGGGCTCCAGGTTGTCGAAGTCGAGGTGGGTGTCTAATCCAGTGGCTTTGAGCTCGTGGAAGTCGAAGGCGCCGGGGGCGGACTGGGTGTAGTACTCGCCCTTCAGGCCGTGGACCTCCACGGGGTCGTCGGCTGCTGTGGCGGCCGGGGCCGCGGTGAGGCCCGCGAGGCCGAGAACCGCGACGAACAGGAGCGCCATGTGGGTTCGGAGTCTGCTTTTGCGCACGGATCCTCCTTGGCTGAGGAAGGGTGGCGGCTCGTTGCTTCAGTCTGTACAACGTTGGAAGTAGCGGGAGTGGGCATCACAGCACGGGTCCCGGCCTCTGTCCAGGGTCATGACAAACGGCCAGGTGACAGAGGCGCACATCGATGAAGAGGAGATCCCTTGCGGGTCAGCCTGAAGGACGTCGCGGAGCACGCCGGCGTCTCGATCAAGACGGTTTCCAACGTCGTGAACAACTATCCGCACGTCACCCCGGCCATGCGCGCCCGGGTCCAGGAGGCCATCGACGAGCTGGGCTACCGGCCGAACCTGACGGCGCGCCACCTGCGCAAAGGACGCACGGGCATCATCGCCCTCGCCGTCCCCGAGCTGGGCAACCCGTACTTCGCGGAGCTGGCGGGGGCCGTGATCGACGCCGCCGCCGAGCACGAGTTCACCGTCCTGCTGGACCACACGCGCGGCGACCGGGAACAGGAAGTTCTGGTGAGCCAGGGTTTCCGGGCGAACGTCATCGACGGTCTGATCCTCAGCCCGCTGGAGCTGGAGGACGAGGATCTGCGCTCCCGCACCGACGACGTGCCCCTCGTACTGCTCGGCGAGCGCCAGTACGAACTTCCCTACGACCACATCGCGATCGACAACGTGTCGGCCGCGCGCAGCGCCGTCCGCCATCTGCTGAGCCGCGGGCGCTCGCGGATCGCCTACCTGGGGGCCCGCACGGATTCGGCCAACCGGCCCGCGCATCTGCGACTGGCGGGCTGGCGCGCGGAGTTGACGGAGGCCGGGGTGCCGGCACCCGACGAACTCGTGGTGCCGGTCGGCGGCTGGGACCGCGACGAGGGCGCGCGGGCGATGGCCAGGCTGCTGGACTCCGGGGTGCGTCCGGACGCCGTCTTCGCGTACAACGACCTGGTCGCGATCGGTGCGATGCGGGTGCTGCACGAACGCGGTCTGCGGGTGCCGTGGGACGTGGCGGTGGTGGGCTTCGACGACATCGAGGAAGGCCGGTTCGGCGCGGTCACCCTGACGACGATCTCGCCGGACAAGCAGGCCATCGCGCGGATGGCGGTGGCCTCCCTGCTGCGCAGCCTGTCGGGCCGGACCGAGCCCGGCGGACGTGAACTGACGGCTGATTTCAGGCTGGTTGAGCGGGAGAGCACGCTGGGGCGGCGCTGACGGGATTTCGGACGGAGGGGTTTACAGGTCTCTTCCAACGATGTAAAAACCTCCCCGGAACGACGAGTACACCGAGCCGACCGCAAGAGCCGATCATCCCCGGGAGCGCTCTCAGCGCCGGGGCCGTGCCGTTTGGGGACTCCATGAAGCCGCTCGCACCACGTCACCGCACCTCCGCCAGGACCCTCCTCGCCACCGGCCTCATCACGAGCCTCGCGCTCGTCTCCGGATGCGCGAAGTCCGAGGACGACACCGCAGGCAAGGACACGAGCTCCGCCGGAGCGAGCGACCAGGGCCAGGTCGTCGCCTCACCGTCCACGGGCTCGGGCCCGACCTGCGCCATCGACGCCTACGGCGCCAAGAAGATCGACCTGAAGTCGGCCACCGTCGGCTTCTCCCAGTCCGAGAAGGAGGCCAACCCCTTCCGGATCGCCGAGACCGCGTCGATCAAGGCCGAGGCGGACAAGCTGGGCGTGAAGCTGCTGACGGCCAACGCCCAGTCGCAGTTCTCCAAGCAGATCAGCGATGTCCAGGACCTCATCGCCAAGGGCGCCGACCTCCTCGTGATCGCGCCGCTCAACTCCGACGGCTGGGAACCCGTCCTTCGCTCGGCGTCCGCCAAGCACATCCCGATCATCACCATCGACCGCAAGATCAACGCCACCGCCTGCAAGGACTATGTGAGCTTCATCGGCTCCGACTTCGTGGAGCAGGGCAAGCGGGCCGCGGACCAGATGATCGAATCGACCGGCGGCAAGGGCGAGATCGCCATCCTGCTGGGCGCGGCCGGCAACAACGTGACGACCGAACGCACCAAGGGCTTCGAGGACCGCGTCAAGGAGAAGGCCCCGGGCCTCAAGATCGTCTTCAAGCAGACCGGTGAATTCGCCCGGGAGAAGGGCCAGTCGGTCACCGAGAACCTCATCCAGTCCAAGCCCGGCATCACCGGGATCTACGCCGAGAACGACGAGATGGGCCTCGGCGCGGTCAACGCCCTCAAGGGAGCGGGCAAGCAGCCGGGTGCGGTGAAGATCGTGACGATCGACGGCACCCGCAACGCGGTCCAGGCCATCGTCGACGGTTGGATCGATGGCGTCGTCGAGTCCAACCCGCGCTTCGGACCGCTCGCCTTCCAGACCCTGGACACCTTCACCAAGGGCGAGAAGGTCTCCCAGGACATCGTCATCCAGGACAGCGCGTACACCAAGGACAACGCCAAGGCCGACCTGGGCAAGGCCTACTGACATGTTGTCGGTGAACGGCCTCTCGAAGACCTTCCCCGGCGTGAAGGCCCTGTCCTCCGTGGACTTCACGGCCCGCGCCGGGGAGGTGCACGCCCTCATCGGCGAGAACGGCGCGGGCAAGTCGACCCTCATCAAGGTCCTCACCGGCGTCTACCGGCCCGACGAGGGCGAGGTGACGTACGACGGCGCTCCGGTCCGCTTCGCCACCCCGCTCCAGGCGCAGCTCGCGGGAATCTCCACCATCTACCAAGAGGTCAACCTGGTCCCGCTGATGAGCGTGGCCCGCAACCTCTTCCTCGGCCGTGAACCCCGCGGCCGCCTCGGCCTGATCGACTTCCGGACCATGCACCGGCAGGCCGAGGCGGCACTGGGCGAGCTCGGCCTGCGTGTCGACGTACGCCGGCCCCTGCGCGAACTGGGCGTCGGCGCACAGCAGATGGTGGCCCTCGCCCGAGCCGTCTCGGTCGACGCCCGGGTCGTCGTCATGGACGAACCGACCTCCTCGCTCGAACCGCGCGAGGTACGGACCCTGTTCGGGGTGATCCGGATGCTGCGCGAGCGGGGCATCGCGGTGATCTACGTCAGCCACCGGCTCGACGAGCTGTACGAGATCTGCGACGCGGTCACCGTGCTGCGCGACGGCAAGGTCGTCCACACGGGCCGGATCGCCGAACTGGACCGGCTCAGGCTCGTGGCGCTGATGCTGGGGCGGGAGATCGCGGACGTACGGCAGGAGGGTCTGACCAAGTTCGCGGGCGGTCACGACACCGAGGCCGAACCCGTCCTGGAAGCATATGACTTGACCGTGCGTCACCAACTGCACGGCGTGTCCGTCTCGGTGCGGCCCGGTGAGGTGGTGGGGCTCGGCGGGCTCCTCGGTTCGGGGCGTACCGAGACGGCCAAGGCCATCGCCGGGGCACTGCCCACCGACTCCGGGCGGGTCGTCGTGGCGGGTGTGCGCGTACGCGCCGGCTCGACTCCCGCGGCGATCCGGGCCGGCATCAGCCTGCTGCCCGAGGACCGCAAGGCCGAGGGGATCGTGCCCGGGCTCTCGGTGCGCGAGAACATCGCGCTCGCCGCGCTGCCCGGGCTCTCACGCTTCGGCCTGGTGGATGAGGCACGCATCGACCGGATCGTCGACACGTTCATGAAGCGGCTGCGGATCAAGGCGGCGAGTCCCCACCAGAAGGTGGGCGAACTGTCCGGCGGCAACCAGCAGAAGGTGCTGCTGGCCCGCTGGCTGGCCATGCAGCCCAAGGTCCTGCTTCTCGACGAGCCGACCCGGGGCATCGACGTCGGCGCCAAGGCGGAGGTGCAGAAACTGATCGACGAACTGGCCGACGACGGACTGGGCGTCCTGCTCATCTCCTCCGATCCCGAGGAACTCGTCGAGGGCAGCGACCGGGTGATCGTCCTCAAGGACGGCGCCGTCGTGGAGGAGCTGACCGGCGACGCCGTCACCGAGGACCGGCTGATGCGCGCCATCGCCACCGCACCCGCCGCCCCCGCCGTCGCGGCCGCTGCCACCGACGAGGGCACCCACCCGGGAGTCCACGATGACTGAACTGACGCTCGGCCGGGTGACAGCCGACCGCGACCGGCTGCTGGCCCTGCTCCAGGAGTACGGCGTCTACCTGGGCGTCGTGGTCCTGTTCCTGGTGAACACCGTCTTCACCCCGCACTTCCTGTCCACGGAGAACTTCCGCACCCAGGCGGTCCAGGTCGCCCCGGTCCTGATCGTGGCACTCGGCATGGCGCTGGCGATCGGCAGCGAGGGCGTCGACCTGGCGGTGGGCTCGGTGATGGCCCTCTCCACCTCGCTCCTGTCCCTCTATCTCGGCTACGGCCCCGGGATCGCCGTCCTGATCGCGCTGGTCGGCGGCGCCGTGATCGGTGTCGCGAACGGCTCGCTCATCGCGTTCGTCGGCGTCCAGCCGATCGTGGCGACACTCGCCCTGATGGTCGCCGGGCGCGGGCTGGCCCTGGTGCTCCTCCCCCAGCTCAAGGACGTCCACGACCCGGCCATGGCGGAACTCGGCTCCGGTGACGTCCTGGGCGTCCCGTACGTCGTCCTGATCGCCGCGGCCCTCGCCCTGCTCGTGGGCTTCGTCGTACGCCGTACGACCTTCGG
Source organism: Streptomyces sp. NPDC005070 (assembly GCF_053600395.1). Taxonomy (NCBI): domain Bacteria; kingdom Bacillati; phylum Actinomycetota; class Actinomycetes; order Kitasatosporales; family Streptomycetaceae; genus Streptomyces; species Streptomyces sp. NPDC005070. The sequence continues at coordinate 5,678 of NZ_JBSFZS010000207.1, forward strand.
GCGCAGTCTCCTCGCCATCGGGGACAGCCGACCCGCGGCCCAGCTCGCCGGACTGCCCGTGCGCCGCGTCCTCGTCCTCGTGTACGTCTGCTCCGGCGTCCTCGCGGCCGTCGCGGGTGTACTCGCCACCGCCCGCCTCACCGCGAGCGACCCGTCCTCGCTCGGCAACCTGATGGAACTGTCCGCCATCACCGCGGTCGTGGTCGGCGGCACACCGCTGAGCGGTGGCCGGATCCGGATCGGCGGCACGGTCGCCGGCGCCGTCCTCATCCAGTTGCTCACCACCACGCTCATCAAGCACGATCTGCCGCCGTCGTGGACCCAGATCGCCCAGGCCGTGGTGATCGTCCTCGCCGTGTACGCGGCCCGGGAACGAGGAAAGCGATGACGACCGACGTGGACATTGCGGTGCGCGCGAAGAACACGGCGGAGGAGGAACCGGCCGGCGCCGGCCGTTCCGAACGGCTCAGCGCTCTCGCGCAGCAGCACGGCGCGCTCGTCACGCTGCTCGTCGCGATGACCGCGGCGTCCCTCAGCTTCGACACCTTCCTGACCGGCGACAACCTGGGGAACATGGCGCTCTCCTCAGCGTTCCTCGCCGTGGTCGCGCTCGGCATGACCTTCGTCATCATCACCGGCGGCATCGACCTGTCGGTGGGCTCGCTCTTCGCGCTCGGCGGCGTGCTCGCAGCCTGGGCGTCCCAGTACGGGGCGGTCGCCGCGTTGCTGCTGCCGCTGGCCGTCTGCGGACTGATCGGCCTCGTCAACGGCCTGCTGATCGCCCGTTCGCGGCTCGCTCCGTTCATCGTCACGCTGGCCTCGATGCTCGGCGCGCGGGGCATCCTGCTCTCCGTCACCGACGAGGGTTCGAAGACGTACCTCGTGGAGAAAGGGTCGTTCTTCGCGAAGATCGGACAAGGGGAGCTGCTCGGCGTCGGCGTGCCCGTGTGGATCACCGTCGCGCTGTTCGTGCTCGGCGCGGTGGTCCTCAGGCGCACCCGGTTCGGGCAGTACGTGTACGCGGTCGGCGGGAACGAGGACGCCGCGGCGCTGATGGGCGCCCCCGTGGCCCGTACGAAGATCTCCGTCTACACGCTCTCCGGGCTGTGCGCGGGACTCGCCGGAGCGCTCAACGCGGCATGGCTCGCGTCGGGTGTCACGATCCTCGGCTCGGGCATGGAACTGGAGGCGATCTCCGCGGTCGTCATCGGCGGCACCCTGCTCACCGGCGGGTTCGGCTTCATCAGCGGATCGCTCGTCGGGGTGCTGCTCCTGAAGGTCATCCAGAACGTCATCAACCAGATCGGCTCGCTGGACTCCGCCTACCAACAGGTCGTCAGCGGCGCCTTCCTGGCCGTCGTGGTCATCGCGCAGACCTGGCTCGGACGCAGACGCCGGGTGCTGTGAGGGCCGCGACCCGTCCGGAAAGCGGAAGGCCCGCACCGACCGGTGCGGGCCTTTCGCGGCGATGCCGTCCTGCGGTTTCGTACGTCATCGGGTCCGGGCGGGCCCGGAACTACGGCCGGTCGTCTCCGCATGCCGACCGGAGGTCACCCACGTACACCCCGAGCGGGTGAGCGAGGGGCCGAGGTTCAGTGACCGAGGAGGTGCCCCTGACCCTGACCCTGACGCGGTCCCTGCTGGCCCTGGCCCTGCTGACCCTGCTGACCCTGCTGGCCCTGGCCCTGGCCCTGGCGAGGACCCTGCTGGCCCTGGCCCTGACCCTGCTGGCCCTGGCCCTGGCCCTGGCCCTGACGGGGACCCTGCTGGCCCTGACCCTGCTGGCCCTGCTGACCCTGGCGCGGTCCCTGCTGACCCTGGACGGGTCCGCGGTGGTCGCCGTGGCCGCGGTGGTCGTCACGGCCGTGGCCGCGGTCGTCGCCGTGACCCCGGTGGTCGCCGTGGCCGCGGTGGTCGTCACGGCCGTGGCCGCGGTCGTCCCCATGACCTCGGTGGTCACCGTGGCCGCGGTGGTCGTCACGGCCGTGACCACGGTCGTCCCAGTGCCCGCGGCGGTCGTCACGGTCGTAGTGCCGGCTCCAGGAGACGCTGTCGATGAAGCGGCCGCGGTCGGTGCGCAGCGTGGCCTCGTCGGAGCGGTTGTCCCAGACCTCGTTGCGGCGGTCCTGGTAGAGGTCGCGGCTGGTGTCACGGCCGTAGCCGGTGTGGATCCGGACGGTGGCACGGCCGCCCAGACGGTAGTGGTTGAAGGT
>NZ_JBSFZS010000208.1:0-7680 GCF_053600395.1 Streptomyces sp. NPDC005070
AGCCCATCGACGTCAGAGCCAGTCGCGCGTACCGGTCGGCCTGTTCGGGCGGACTTCCCTACCTGCTGCTTCTGCCCGCGCTGGTGCTCGAACTCCTGGTGCACCTGGTGCCGATGGTGATCGGCATCGTGATGAGCTTCAAGGAGCTCACGCAGTTCTACATCCGCGACTGGGGCACGGCGCCCTGGGCCGGCTTCGACAACTACTCGGTGTCGGTGCACTTCGACGAGCCCGTCGGCGAGGCGCTGCTGCACTCCTTCTTCGTCACCGTCGCCTTCACCCTGCTCTCCGTCGGTCTGTGCTGGCTGATCGGCACGGCCGCCGCGATCTACATGCAGGACAACTTCGTGGGGCGGGGTGTGCTGCGGGCCCTGTTCCTGGTGCCGTACGCGCTGCCCGTCTACGCGGCCGTGATCACCTGGGTGTTCATGTTCCAGCACGACAACGGCCTGGTGAACCACGTCCTGCACGACCAGCTCCACCTCACCGACAAGCCGTCCTTCTGGCTGATCGGCGACAACAGCTTCTACGCCCTGCTCACCGTGTCCGTCTGGAAGGGCTGGCCGTTCGCCTTCCTGATCGTCATGGCGGGCCTGCAGAACATCCCGGGCGAGCTGTACGAGGCCGCCGCCCTCGACGGTGCCGGACTGTGGCAGCAACTGCGCCGCATCACCCTGCCGTCGCTGCGGCCGGTCAACCAGGTCCTGGTACTGGTGCTGTTCCTGTGGACGTTCAACGACTTCAACACGCCGTTCGTCCTGTTCGGCAAGACCGCCCCGGACTCGGCGGACCTCATCTCGGTCCACATCTACCAGGCGTCCTTCGTCACCTGGAACTTCGGCACCGGCTCGGCAATGTCCGTGCTGCTGCTGCTCTTCCTGCTCGTGGTGACCGGCGCCTACCTGCTCCTGACCTCCCGGGGAAGGAAGACGGCCGATGTCTAGCACCTCCACCACGCCCCGCTCCCCGATGGCCCCGCCGCGCTCCTTCCTGTGGTCCCGGCGGATCTTCCTCACCCTGCTCACCGGTTTCGTCCTGGTGCCCGTCTACGTCATGGTCTCCAGCTCGCTGAAGCCGCTCGCGGACGTCTCGGGGAAGTTCCGCTGGCTGCCGAGCGGGCTGACCATTCGGCCGTACATCGACATCTGGTCGACGGTGCCGCTGGCGAAGTACTTCGTGAACTCGCTGATCGTGGCCGGGGCGGCCACGGGCTGCTCGGTCGTGATCGCCGTGTTCTCCGCCTACGCCGTCAGCCGCTACAGCTTCCGCGGCAAGCGCGTGTTCACGGTCACCGTGCTGTCCACCCAGATGTTCCCCGGCATCCTGTTCCTGCTGCCGCTGTTCCTGCTCTACGTGAACATCGGCAACGCCACCGGGATCGCGCTGTTCGGCTCGCGCGGCGGTCTGATCCTCACGTATCTGACCTTCTCGCTGCCGTTCTCGATCTGGATGCTGATCGGGTACTTCGACTCGGTGCCCCGCGATCTCGACGAGGCGGCACTGGTGGACGGCTGCGGGCCGCTCGGGGCGCTCTTCCGCGTGGTCGTTCCGGCGGCGATCCCCGGCATCGTCGCGGTCGCCGTCTACGCCTTCATGACCGCCTGGGGCGAGGTGCTGTTCGCGTCGGTGATGACCAACGACGCCACCCGCACCCTCGCCGTCGGCCTCCAGGGCTACTCCACGCTCAACGACGTGTACTGGAACCAGATCATGGCCGCCTCGCTGGTCGTCAGCGTCCCCGTGGTGGCCGGCTTCCTGCTGCTCCAGCGCTATCTCGTCGCCGGGCTCACGGCGGGAGCCGTCAAGTGACCGGCCCCGCCGAGGACATCGACACCATTGACGACGAAGGGACTTCAGTGACCATCGACCTTGCCGCCCTCCCGGAGGACTTCCTTTGGGGCACGGCCACGTCGGCCTATCAGATCGAGGGTGCCGTGGCCGAGGACGGCCGCTCCGCATCCATCTGGGACACCTTCTCGCACACGCCCGGCAAGATCGACAACGGTGACGACGGGGACGTCGCCTGCGATCACTACCACCGCTGGCGCGAGGACATCGATCTCATGCGCCGGCTCGGCACCAACGCCTACCGGCTGTCCATCGCCTGGCCCCGGGTGATGCCGGGCGGCGACGGGCCGGTCAACGCCAAGGGGCTGGACTACTACGACGCGCTGATCGACGGCCTGCTGGAGGCGGGCATCACGCCCTCGGTCACGCTGTACCACTGGGACCTGCCCCAGGTGCTCCAGGACCGGGGCGGCTGGCCCGCCCGTGACACCGCGCACCACCTCGCCGCCTACGCGTCGGTGGTCGCGGAGCGGCTCGGCGACCGCGTCCAGCACTGGACCACCCTCAACGAGCCGCTGTGCTCGGCCTGGATCGGCCACCTGGAGGGGCGGATGGCCCCCGGCCTGACCGACCTCACGGCCGCCGTCCGCGCCTCGTACCACCTCCTGCTCGGGCACGGACTCGCCACGCAGGCGATCCGCGCGGCCGCGCCCGGCGCGCAGATCGGCATCGTCAACAACCTGGGCAGTATCGAGGCCGCCACCGACCGCCCGGAGGACGCCGCGGCGGCGAAGCGGCAGGACGGGCACACCAACCGCTGGTGGCTCGACCCGGTGCACGGCCGCGGCTTCCCCGCCGACATGGTCGAGGTCTACGGAGTCGAACTGCCCGAGGTCGCGGGCGACTTGGAGACGATGGCCGCGCCGCTGGACTGGCTGGGCCTGAACTACTACTTCCCGTCCCACGTCGTCGACGACCCGACCGGCCCCGCCCCGTACGCGCGGCAGATCAGCCGGCCCGGCGTGCCGGTCACGGCCATGGACTGGGAGATCGAGGCGGCCGGCATCGAGCGCCTGCTGCTGCGCCTGACGAACGAGTACGGCGCCCGCAAGCTGTACGTCACGGAGAACGGCTCCGCCTATCCCGACGTCGTACGCCCCGACGGCACCGTCGACGACCTGGAGCGCGTCGCCTACCTCGAACAGCATCTGGCCGCCTGCGCGTCGGCCGCCCGCAAGGGCGTTCCGCTGGCCGGCTACTTCGCCTGGTCGCTGCTGGACAACTTCGAGTGGGCGTACGGCTACGACAAGCGGTTCGGTCTCGTGCACGTCGACTACAAGACGCAGGTACGGACGATCAAGGGCAGCGGTCACCGCTACGCGGAGATCGTCCGGGGACACCGCGGGGGCGCGAGCAAGGCGGCCTGAGGCCGCGCCAGGGCGCACGGGACCCTGGTGCCGCGGCACTAAAACCCTTGGTCGGCCGGGGTGTTCGCACCCCGGCCGACCTCGTCGAGGGCGGCCGTCAGCAGGGGGGCCACCACCTCGCGCACCCAGGCGGCCCGTTCATCGCCGGAAGCGCGGGGGACGGTCTCGACGAGCATGATCAGGTAGAGGTAACTGCGGTACAGAGCCAGGCGCTGCCGCCCGGCCCCGTCGAACGCGGCGGCCCCACCTTCCTCTTGATAGCCCGTCAGGAAGTCGACGTCCTGGCGGATGTCCCCGAGCAGGGCCAGGGAGACGAAGTCGGCGAGCGGGTCTCCCCAGAACATGCGCTCGCCGTCGATCAGACCGCCGATGCGCGGGCCCGTATCCGCCCGCTCGACCAGGATGTTCCCCCGCCACAGGTCGAAGTGGACGAGCCGGGGGACGGTGACCTCCTCCAGGGTGTCGAAGGCGGCCCGCGCGATCCCGGCCACCTCGTCCACGGGGCTCGGCAGCCAGGCACCGTAGGCGCGGGCGTCGTCCAGGAGTGCCTCGTACATCCTGGTGAAGGCGGTCCGCCAGTCGGGGGCGAGCGGGCCGAGCGCGCCGGAGGGGTAGCCGAAGCCCGGGCCGGTCACCCTGTGCAGCCTGGCCACCAGGTGACCCAACTCCCGGCGGAGCGGCCCGCGTTCGCCCTCGGCGAGGTCTGCCCAGGGCTCGCCGGGACAGCGCGTCATCAGCAGGTGGCCGTCGCGAGGGTCTCCCACCGGCGAGGGCGCCGGTACGCCGACGGTGGCGGCCCGGCGATAGAACTCCGCCTCGGAGAGCAGGAGTTGCCGCTCGTACGCCAGGGCGGGGACGGTGGGCGGCGGTGGGACCTTCAGCACGTACCGGCTGCCGTCGGCGAGCGTGAGTTCCTCGAGGGCGTTGTACGTGCCCCCGGACAGGACCCGGCGGCCGACGAGACTCCCGGACGGCAGCCCGGCCTCCCGGAGAGCCCGCTCGGCCCGCTCCGACCCGTCCGCGCCGGCCATCGCGTCCCCCTCGTCCATGAGGTCACTGTGCCAGGTGCCCCCACGCGCCCGCAGCCCTCGCGTCACGGCGCCCACAGGTCCCGAAATCCGCTGGCTCCCGCTCTTTCAACTAGGTACCTTCAAGTAAAACCTAGGGTTCCTAGGTTTTGGGATCGACACCGGGAGGCACTCATGAGACCGCTCACCGAGCAGGACATCCGCACCTCTTTCATCAACTGCTCCAGGGGCGAGGCGAAGCGGCTCGCGACACCGCGTGATCTCGACGAACGCCCCTGGGACGAGCTGGACTTCCTGGGCTGGCGAGATCCCGGTGCGCCCGACCGCGGCTTTCTCGTCACCGAACGGGACGGCGGCCTCCTGGGCGTCGCCCTGCGGCTCCCGTCCTCCCGGCGCGGGCTCCCGCACCGCAGCATGTGCTCGCTGTGCCTGACCACGCACCCGGGAGGCGGGGTCTCGCTGATGACGGCCCGCAAGGCGGGTGCGGCGGGCCGCGAGGGCCACTCGGTCGGCATCTACGTCTGCGCCGACCTCGCCTGCTCCCTCTACGTCCGGGGGAAGAAGGCCCTCCGGTCGGGGAGCCGCTTCGAGGAGACCCTCACGACGGAGCAGCAGATCGCCCGGACGGTCGGCCATCTGTCCGCCTTCCTGGCGAAGCTGCGCGACTGAACCGCGACGGCCGCTCAGGCACCGGTGGGCGCGGCGGGGCCGCCGGGGCCGCCGGGCTTCACGACGCTCCCCGGCGACCCGCACCGCTGTTTCCTCAGGATCCGGTGGGAGCCCAGTGCGGGTCACGGCCCAGGAAGGCGAGCAGCGCCTCGGCCCGGCCGGCGCCCTCCGGGACCTCGCGGGCGGCGGCGAACACGCCGAAGGCGTCGCGCAGGTGGTCGGCCAGCCGGTCCGCCGCGAGCCGGATGCCGCCGGCCAGGTCGTCGTCGAGGGGGGACGCCAGGCCGGTGGCCACCGCGATGTCCCAGGCGTGCACGCCCGCGTCCATGGCGGCCGCGGCGGCCGCCACGCGGAACGGCAGCGGCCCGAGCGGCGTGGCCACCTCCTCCGCGTCGGCGGGCAGCCCCGCGTAGACGTCGGCGACCTGGGTGAGGACCTTGTCGAGCGTCGCCGTGACGTCGGCCTCCAGCGCGTCGTCCGGGTGGAAGGCGTCCGACTCGGGCCACCCGGTCCCGGTGACCGCCGCGCCGTACGCCTGCTGGTCGAGCCGGGCGTGGTTGAGCACCTGGGCCACCGTCCACTCACCGCACGGCGTCGGCGCCGACCAGTCGTTCTCCGGCACACCGGCGACGACGGCCCGCAGCCGGTCGTGCGACAGCGTCAGCAGTTCGATGCCCTGGACGTTGCTCATCGCGCTCATTTCCGATGCCTCCTGATGCGGTCCGTCCCTGTCGATGCCTCCAAACTAGGACCCCTTGCGGACAGATACGGTCCGCAATCAGCACGTTCGGTACCCGTGTTAAACGGGAAGGGCCCAAGGATGCACGAGGCACGTGGTGAGTGGACGGCATCCGTCGCGAAGATCGTGGAGCGGCGCCGGGAGCCGGTGGTCGTCCAGACACTTCGGTCGACGGCCGCCGCGACGATCGCGTACGTGGTGGCCATTCACCTCAGTCCCGAACCCGCGCCGCTGACCGCGCCCCTGACCGCGCTGCTGGTCGTCCAGGTCACGCTGTACTCGACGATCACCACCGCGATCCGGCGGGTGAACTCCGTGGTGGTGGGCGTCGTCATCGCCATCGGCTTCAGCAGCCTGGTGGGCCTGACCTGGTGGAGTCTGGGGCTGATCATCCTCGCCTCGCTGGCGGTGGGACATCTGGTCCGGGTCAGCGAGTTCGTGCCCGAGGTGGCGATCAGCGCCATGCTGGTCCTCGGCGTCACCCGAGTGGGCGACACCGCGTGGGCCCGCGTGCTGGAGACACTGATCGGGGCGGTCGTGGGCCTCACCTGCAACCTCGTGCTCGCGCCGCCCGTGTGGGTCGACATGGCCGGGGAGCAGATCGAGGACCTGGCACGCCGGATGCGGCAGTTGTTGCTGCGGGTCGGCGAGGGTGCCGCGTCGCACACGCCCTTCCATGTGGCGGCCGAGCGGCTGCACGAGGCCCGTCGGCTCGACAACGACATCGCCGGGGTGGACGCGGCCCTACGACAGGCCGAGGACAGCCTGAAGCTCAACCCGCGGGTGCGCGAGGGGCTGATGCACCGGGTCGTGCTGCGCACCGGCCTGGACACCCTGGAGATCTGCACGGTGGTCCTGCGGGTTCTCGCGCGCAGCCTCACCGACCTGGCAAAAGAGCGGGAGCCCCGGCCCCTGTTCGAACCGCAGGCCGGAGCCGTCCTCCAGGAGCTGCTGTCGGAGGTCGCCGACGCGATCGTCAGCTTCGCGGTGCTGGTGACCACCGATGTCACCCAGAACGCGGTGTCCGCCGAGGAGCGGCTCAGCGCGGAACTCGCCACCGCCGCCGCCACCCGCGACAAGCTGGCCCAGCTCTTCCTGGAGGAGGTCCGGCGCGACCCGAGCCAGTGGCAGCTCCACGGCTCCGTCCTGACCGAGGTCACCCGGATCCTCGACGAGCTGGACACCGAGCATCGCACCCGGCGTCTGTTCGAGGAGCTGGACCGCTGCACCCGTGAGCAGCGCGAGCGCCGGCCGCGCCTCACCCGGCTGCGGAGCCGGCTGCGCCGGCCGCGCCGGAACCGGAACCGTTCCGACGTCTCCGGGCGTTCTAGATGACGGGTTCCATGAGAGGAAACGGCCGACGCGGTGGCGGTGAGCCGCACTGCGCGGCCGGTGGCAGGAGAACGAGGGGGCGAGCGGATGACCGAGGACACCGTGCGGATCGACGGGAACGCACTGCGGCTGCCGGGCGGGGTGCAGGTGCGGTTCATTCGGACACTGCGGCTGCCCGAGACGGGCACGCACGCGTTGCCGCCGGGGCTCGGCGAGTTCCCCGTCCGGCGCGTCGAGGACTACGGCGACCGGGTGCCCGCCGAGTGGCGGGCGCGCGGCGGTGTGATGCTTCCGGTGTATCTGCGCGAGGCCATGTGGCTGAGTTTCGCCGGGACGGCGGAGCCGGCCGCGTTGCAGGTGGGCGTCGGCAAGGTGTGTGCCGTCTCCGGCAAGCCGTGGAGCTCCCGGCTCACCCGTGACCCGCAGAACTACGTCGTCCTCCCCCGACAGCCGTGGCTCGACGGCATCAACTCCGGCAAGGGGACGGTCCGCCAGTTCGTGGCCGTGCCGATGGGTCTCGGGGCGACCGTCGAGGGCCAGGTCACCGGCGAGGAGGTCTGGGGCGGTGTCCAGCTCCAGTCGTTCCCGCTCGAGGCCGGGGAACTGGCGGCGTGGCGGGAGGCGGAGCGCCGCCGGGCCGAGGAGAGCATGCGGATGCCCCGGACGCTGGGCGCGGCCATGCCGATGATGGCGGCGC
>NZ_JBSFZS010000209.1:0-7569 GCF_053600395.1 Streptomyces sp. NPDC005070
CGGTGCGGCGAGTGGGGGTCCCCCCTGCTCGAAGAGCTTGGGGGAGCGTGCATGGCGTCGCCGGGCAGACGGGAATTGTCAGACAGGCCCTAGCGCAGGGCGTCCGCAGCGGGAGATCTCACCGCGGGCCCGGCGCGGACGGGAGATGTCCGCCCCGGTGGCGTAACGCCTGCCTCCCCGGCGCGTAACACGCCCGCCGCAGGCTGGGGCCATGACGGCCTCCGTGACGCCCACCCACTGCCCGTACTGCGCCCTGCAGTGCGGGATGAACCTGACGCCCGCGCCGGGCGGCGGCGTCGCGGTGACCGAGCGCGCGGACTTCCCGGTGAACCGGGGCGCGCTGTGCGGCAAGGGACGGACGGCGCCCGCCCTGCTGTCGTCCCGGGTGCGGCTCACCTCTCCGCTCGTCCGCACCGGAGGCGTCCTGAGGCCCGCGGGCTGGGACGAGGCCCTGTCCCGGACCGCGGAGGGGCTCGCCCGTACGCGCGCGGACCACGGGCCGGACGCCTGCGGGGTGTTCGGCGGCGGCGGGCTGACGAACGAGAAGGCCTACACCCTCGGGAAGTTCGCCCGTGTCGTCCTCGGCACCTCGCAGATCGACTACAACGGCCGCTTCTGCATGTCGTCCGCGGCGGCGGCCGGTGTCAGGGCCTTCGGTCTCGACCGGGGGCTGCCCTTTCCGCTGGAGGACGTCCCGCGGACCGGCTGTGTGATCCTCGTCGGCTCCAACCTCGCCGAGACGATGCCGCCCGCGCTGCGGTTCGTCACCGAACTGAAGGAGAACGGCGGCACTTTGATCGTCGTCGACCCGCGCCGCACCCGCACGGCCGAGCAGGCGGACCTGCACCTGGCACCGCGCCCGGGGACGGATCTGGCGCTCGCACTCGGGATGCTGCACCTGGTCGTCGCCGAGGGGCGTACGGACGCGGAGTACATCCGGGACCGTACGAGCGGCTGGGAGGAGGCGCGGGCCGCGGCGATGGCGCACTGGCCGGAGTACGTGGAACGGATCACGGGGGTGTCCGTTCCACAACTCCGCCAGGCCGTCAGGATGTTCTGCGAGCCCGAGAACGCCATGGTCCTGACCGCGCGCGGGCCCGAGCAGCAGTCCAAGGGCACCGACACCGTGAGCGCGTGGATCAACCTCTGCCTGGCCACCGGGCGTTCGGGGCGGCCGCTGTCCGGATACGGCTGTCTCACCGGGCAGGGCAACGGGCAGGGCGGGCGCGAACACGGCCAGAAGGCCGACCAGTTGCCCGGCTACCGCAAGCTCACCGACCCGGCGGCACGGCAGCATGTGGCCGAGGTGTGGGGCATCGACCCCGCCACGCTGCCCGGACCCGGGCGCAGCGCGTACGAACTCCTGGACGCGATGGGGACGGACATCCGCTCCCTGCTGCTGATGGGGTCGAACCCGGTGGTGTCCGCGCCCCGCGCGGCGCACATCGAGGACCGCCTGAAGTCGCTGGACTTCCTCGCGGTCGCCGATGTCGTCCTCTCCGAGACCGCCGCGCTCGCGGACGTCGTCCTGCCGGTCGCCCAGTGGGCGGAGGAGACGGGCACGACGACGAGTCTGGAGGGCCGTGTGCTGCTGCGCCGGCGCGCGCTCAGCCCTCCCGAGGGGGTCCGCACCGACCTCGAGGTGCTGCACGAACTCGCCGCGCTCCTCGGCGTGGAGAAGGGCTTTCCCACCGACCCGGAGGAAGTCTTCGAGGAACTGCGCCGGGCGAGCGCGGGGGGTCCGGCGGACTACTCGGGGATCACCTACCACCGCCTGGCGGAGGAGAACGGGGTGTTCTGGCCCTGCCCTGCCCAGGAGGACCCCGGGCCTGCCGAGGAGACCCCGGACGCGGATCCGGCGGTCCCGCACGCGGATCGGGTGGTCGCCGGCTCCGTGGTCGGCGACGGCTCCGGTGGCGGGCTCCATCCGGGCACGCCCCGGCTCTTCCTCGACCGGTTCGCCACCGAGGACGGCCGTGCGCGGTTCGTTCCCGTGTCGCACCGGCCCGTCGCCGAGGAGCCGGACGACGAGTACCCGGTGCTGCTGACCACCGGGCGGGTGGTGGCCCAGTACCAGTCGGGGGCGCAGACGCGGCGCGTCGACGAACTGAACGCCGCCGCGCCCGGCCCGTTCGTGGAGATGCATCCGCGGCTGGCGGAACGGCTCGGCGCGGCGGACGGGGACGCCGTGACGGTGGTGTCGCGGCGCGGCCGGGCCGTCGCACCGGCCCGGCTCACGACCGCCATCCGCCCCGACACCGTGTTCATGCCCTTCCACTGGCCCGGAGAGGGCCGCGCCAACACGCTCACCAACCCGGCCCTCGACCCGGTCTCCCGGATGCCGGAGTTCAAGGCGTGCGCGGTACGGGTGGAGGCGGTACGCGAGGACTGACGCCCCACCCGGTGCGGGGCGCCGCGGTTCCCCGCCGCGCCCGGGGCGGGCGCGCCACGATCCTTGCCGTGCCCGGTGTGCACCCGTGCGGGTGGCCGTTCCGTGCGCCCCCGGAGCCGGGGCCGTTTCCGCCCCTAGGGTGCGGCCATGGCCGACCGCGACTTGACCCGACGACGTGTCCTCGCGCTCACCGGGGCGGCCGTCGGCGCCGCCCTGGGCATCGGGCTCAGCTCCTGTTCGAAGAAGACCCCCGAGCCGGGTGCGCACCCCGGCTCCCGGTCAGCGGACACACCCGAACCCACCCGGCAGTCAGGGGCCGGCTCCGGCTGATCGTCCCTGACCCGGCTGAAGGTCCCGGACCCGCCGGACGGTCCGGGCCGGAGGGTCAGGACGCCCGCTGACCGCGCCAGTCGCCGTCCTCGATCAATGCGCCGCCGGAGCGCAGGCGGGCGGCCACCGCGGGCGAGGCGACGTACACCCAGGTCCGCACGACCGTGACGCCGTCCGCGCGCACGGCGTCCCGCGCGACCCGCTCGTACAGGCCGGCCGCGTCGCCCGGCACGTACTCCTCCAACTCGTCCAGCGCCGCGAGGAGTTCCTCGTACGCCCCGGGCCGCGCGGTCACGATCTCGCCGCACACCGCGCCACCCGGCTCCTCGACGGCGTACGGGTATCCGGGCCCGGCGTACAGCACCAGCCCGCGCATCCGCCCCGGCTCCTCGGAGCGGGTACGGCCGCGCAGGAACAGGTCGTGGTTGTGTTCGCCGGGCCGCAGGGTGCCGTAGACGAAGAAGGGCAGCTCCCCCTCGCCCGGCGGCTCCCCGCCGCCGAAGGGGTCGACGGGGCTCAAGGGGCCGTCTCCTCCTCCAGCCAGCGCAGGTAGTCCGCGCTTCCCGCCACGACCGGGGTAGCGATGATCTCGGGCGTGTCGTAGTCGTGGGCGTCCAGGAGGTACTCCTCCAGCGCCGGGTAGCGCGCGGCGGTCGTCTTGAACTGGACCCTCCACTCGGAGGCCGTCTCCACGGCGCCCTGCCAGCGGTAGACCGAGGTGACCGGCCCCGAGATCTGGGCGCAGGCCGCGACCCGCGCCGCCACCGCGCCCCGGGCCAGTGCTTCCGCCTTCTCCGCCGCGTCCGTCGTGGTCAGGACGGCCAGGCAGGCCGGCAGTTCCATGAGCGCCTCCATTCGTGAGGGTACGGAAACGATTCTCGCCGCATCCCGCACGCACCCGGTCGCCTCTATGGACATGACATGTCATGCACCTTTAAATCGGAGCGGCTTTCCGTGCCTCCCCACAGGCCCTCTCCCCCACACCCTTCCCCCACACGCCTCCCCGAGGCACCTCCCCAAGGAGACCGATGAGTCGAATACGGCACATCCGCGGTTCCTCTCTCGCCACCGCCGGCGCCGCGGTGACCACGGCCACCCTGCTGGCCGCCGCGCTCGCCCCGGCCGCGAACGCCGACAGCGCGCCGACCCGGGCGACCGCGATCGAGAACGCGGCCTCGGTGCTCGCGGCCCACGCCGCGAACCTGGGTCTCACCTCGGCCCAGGGCACCACCGTCCGGGACGTCGTCGTCGACAAGGACGGCACCCAGCACGTGCGCTACGACCGGACCTACCGCGAACTCCCCGTGCTCGGCGGCGACTTCGTGGTCCACCTGACACGGGACGGTTCGTACCGCGGCGCCGACCGCGCGACGCCGAAGGCGATCTCGCTGACCAGCGTCACCCCGGAGCTCTCCGGCGCGAAGGCGGCCGGCCTCGCGGTGAACGCGCTGCGCGCCGCCAACCCCGGCGAGGCGCTGAAGCAGGTCACGGCCAGACCGCGGCTGATCGTCGACGCCCTGCACGGCACTCCGCGGCTCGCCTGGCGCACCGACGCGGTGGGCCGGGACCGACTCGGCAACCCGGTCGCGCGCACGGTCCTGACCGACGCCCGCACCGGCGCGCGGATCGACGCGTGGGACAGCGTCGAGACGGCGACGGGCGACGGCACCTCCCTCTACGGCGGCACCGTTCCGCTGGAGACGACCGCGTCCGGATCGACGTACCAGCTCAAGGATCCGACGCGCGGGAACACGTACACGGGCGACGCGGCGAACAAGACGGACCTGTGCATCTTCGGGATCTGCATCAGCCGGGCGCCCGCGACGCTCTTCACCGACGCCGACAACCACTGGGGCACGGGCACGGCCGCGGACCGCTCCTCCGCGGCGGTGGACGCGCAGTACGGCACCGACGCGACCTGGGACTACTACAAGAACGTCCACGGCCGCAACGGCATCGCGGGCGACGGCAAGGGCTCGTACAACCGCGTCCACTACGGCAAGAACTACAACAACGCCTTCTGGGACGACAGTTGCTTCTGCATGACGTACGGCGACGGTGACGGCTCGACGTTCGGACCGCTGGTCGCGCTGGACGTCGCCGGGCACGAGATGTCGCACGGGGTGACCTCGAAGACGGCCGCGCTGACGTACTCGGGCGAGTCCGGCGGCCTGAACGAGGCGACCTCGGACATCTTCGGGACCATGGTGGAGTGGTACGCGGCCAACGCCTCGGACCCCGGCGACTATCTGATCGGCGAGAAGATCGTCCGCCCGGGCTTCGGCAAACCCGCCCTCCGCTTCATGGACAAGCCCTCCAAGGACGGCAACTCGGCGGACTGCTGGAGCAGTTCGGTCGGCAACCTCGACGTCCACTACTCGTCCGGCGTCGCCAACCACTTCGCCTATCTGCTCTCGGAGGGCAGCGGGGCGAAGACCGTGGGCGGCGTCGCCTACGACTCCCCCACCTGCAACGGCGCCACGGTCACCGGCATCGGGCACGACAAGGTCGGCAGGATCTGGTACCGCGCGCTGACGGTCTACATGACCTCGTCCACGAAGTACGCGGGAGCGCGCACCGCCACGCTGAACGCGGCCAAGGATCTCTACGGGGCGGGCAGCGCCGAGTACGCCGCCGTGGCCGCGGCCTGGTCGGCGGTCTCCGTGGGCTGACCCGCGCCGGACGCCTTCCGGCCGCTCCGGCCACGGGGAGTTCCCGGTCGCCGTGGGCAGGCGCCGTCAGGTTCGCCTGCCCACGGCTCGCCATGAGCATGTCCGCCCCCGGCGGGTCCTAGTCCTCCCGCACCGGCCGGTACACGCTCACGTCCGCACCCGTCTTCGCGGTGACGGTGGAAACGTGTTCGAGCGCGCGTTTCATCCCGTCCGCGGGGAAGATCGTCTTTCCGCCGCCGAGGATCACCGGCATCCGGATGAGCTGGAGCTCGTCGACCAGGCCCTCCGCCAGCAGGGTGCGGACGAGGGTGGGGCTGCCCATCATCGCGAGGTCGCCGCCGTCGGCCGCGCGCAGCTCACGGATCCGGGCGACGGCCTCGCCGGCCGGGATGAGCGTGGTGTTGTCCCAGGCCGCCAGTTCGGCCTCGCCGAGGGTGCCGGAGACCACGTACTTGGGCAGGGAGTTCATGCGGTCCGCGAACGGGTCGCCCGCCCGCTCGGGCCACGCCCCGGCCATCGTCTGCCAGGTGCGGCGCCCGAACAGCAGCCCCTCGGCACTGGAGAGCCCGGCCGCGAACGCGCCGCCCACGACCTCCGGGTCGAAGTACGGGTGGGACCAGCCGCCGTGCGCGAAGCCTCCGTCGGTGTCCTCCTCGGGGCCGCCCGGCGCCTGCACGACGCCGTCCAGGCTGATGAACTCACTGATCACGATGCGCATGGGACTCGCTCCTCGTCGCTGTCTCGACCACGTCACGCGTTCGCGGCCGCGTCGCGCGCTCAACCGTCGCACGCGTCCGGGTCACATCGGGGAAGACCGGCGGACCCCCCGGGAATCATCGCGCCCTCCGGACGCCGCGGTGTGACGTGCCGCACACTCTGAAACACCCTGACACGCCTCCCGGCCGGCGACCAGGACCGGTCCGCGCCCTCACCCCCGAGCACCGACCCCCGACCGGCGGACGGGCGGGCGGGCGGAGCGGACGGGCCGAGCAGCGGCGGGCGAACCCGGTCACCCATTCACACCCGCGCCCCGGCCCCTTCCGATTCGCGTGCCCGGTACACCGGGCACAGACCGGTGACCTGCCGGAATGCCGGACCCCGCTCCCCCTTCCGGCCTCCCGTCTGACACCCGTTCACATCATTTCTGACGCCCCATCAGAGAGCGCCCCCGGTCATGTGCCACTTACCTCGGAAACGCAGGGGTGCGACCGACGCTGCGGCACTTGGGGGTGCCGCGGGCCGCGCCCCCTCGGAGGAGCTGGCACGATGCGACGTACCGCCCGTCTGCTGACCGGTACCGCGCTCGCCGTCGCCGTCGCGGGGCTCGCCGCCGCGCCCGTGTACGGCGGGGACACCGGAAGTCTGGAGGTGTTCCCCTCCAGCGTCGTCCCGGGCGCCGACGTCACCGTCAACACGGCCGCGTGCGGCTCGGACGGCACCGCGAGCGGGGACGCCGACGCGGTGGGCGGCGGTACCTTCACGCTCGCCGCCAGCGCGCACGAGCACGACGCGATCGGCCAGTTCCAGGTTCCGCCGAGCGCGCAGCCGGGAACGTACGAGATCGTCGCGACGTGCTCCCACGGCCGACGCGTCACCGGCGACCTCCTGGTGACGCTGGCCGCCACGCGCGAGCAGGTCCAGCCGCGCGGGCATGTGGACACGGGTGTCGGCGGCGCGCTGGGCCCCGACCCCGTACAGACCGCGGCGGGAGTGGCGGCGCTGGCCGTCGCCGCCGCGGGCGGTACCTGGCTCCTGCATCGCCGGGCGAGAGGCGACGGGATCTGACGGACACCCTCCGCTGTCCGTCCGCCGGTACCGCCGTCCCTCCCCCTCCGTGGCCCGACGCCCCTCGCGGCCCGGAGGGGGAAGGGACCGGCCCCTTCAGCACACCCCACGGCCGTCGCGGGCGCCGGCCGTTCCCGCCCCGGAAGGAATCCCGTGAGGAGGCTCGCGTGCGCCGGGTCAGCAATGCCGTCATAGCGTCGGTCACGGTCGGCGCCCTCTGCTCGGGTGCCTGGCTGCTGGGCCGCGGCGCCGAGGCGCACCCGCCGCCCCAGCCGTCCGCGGCGCAGGCGGCGGCCTCCGGGAAGCTTCTCCCGAAAGGAACTAACATGGATGAAGCTTGTAGATCCACTTATGCGTGACATATCGCAGTAATCATAATCCCCGGCAACC
>NZ_JBSFZS010000210.1:0-7447 GCF_053600395.1 Streptomyces sp. NPDC005070
GAACAGTTCGCTGACGGCCTGCATGTGCTCGGGGTGGATGATCAGACGCGCCGCGTACTTGCCGAGGGCCTCTTCCGCCGTGTACCCGATGAGCTCCTCGGCCTGCGGGGTCCAGAACACGATGCGCCCGTCGGCGTCGAGGACCAGCGCCCCCACGTTCAGGACGTCCAGCAGACCGGTCGGCCGGGTCGAATCGGGTGCGCGGCTGCCCGCACTGTCGGACTGCGTGGACTCGGCTGTCATCCCTGGCCCTCCTCCACCGGCCGGCGCGGTGTGCCGGGCTCCGTGGCCGCTGCCGGGCACCTGAGTACCCGACCCCGGCCCTTCCATGCTGCGCCCTGCCCCCGTCCTTGCCCACTCCAGGGCGTGCGCGGGCAGGTCCGGGCCCGGTGGCCGGGTGCTGTGCGGTGCCGTTCCCCGGTGATCGGCCGCAGGGTCTGCACATCGGGCGGACAAGCAGGAACATGGTCGTGTAGAGGATGAGAGCTTCATGGTTTCTGCGCGGGAAGGTTCCGACGCGCCCGTGTCCGAAGGACCGGGCGGTCCCCTCGACGCGTCCACCGACGCGGCGGCGGTGGTCTCCGGCGACGGTGTGGTGGTGGGCTGGACCAGGGGTGCCGAAGCGCTGCTCGGCCACCGGGCGGCCGAGCTGGTCGGCTCCTCGGCCGCTCGCCTGCTCGCGCTGCGGGACCCCTCGCGGGTGGCGGCGGTCGCGGAGCGCTGCCGCGCCGGAATGGGCTGGAGCGGACACATCCCGCTGCTGCACCGCGACGGCCGGCGCGTCCACGTGGACCTGCGGGTCTCCGCCTCGTTCCGCATGGGCGGGGGCGAGTGCTTCCTGATCTCGGCAAGGGACCGCAGACGGGCGTGGACGGTCGGCCCGGCCTTCCTCGACGGCTTCCTGACGCACTCGCCGGTCGGCATGGCGGTGCTCGATCTGCAACTGCGTTACGTCTGGATGAACGACACCCTGGAGCACCTGGGAGGTGTGCCCCGCGAGCAGCGGCTCGGGCGCCGCCTGACCGAACTGCTGCCGGGGCTGCAGGCGGAGACCATCGAGGGACTGATGCGCAAGGTCCTGGCGACCGGCGAGCCGATGATCGACTACGAGTACCTGGGATGGAGCTGGGCCGACCCGCACCGCCGGCACGCCTATTCCACCTCGTTCTTCCCGCTGCTCGGCGTCGACAACTCGTACACCGGCGTCTGTTACATGGTCCTGGACGTCACCGACCGGTGGAACGCCCGGCAGATCCTGTCGCTGGTCAACGAAGCCGGGACCACCATCGGCGGGACCCTCGACGTCATGCGCACGGCCCAGGAGATCGCCGACTTCGCCGTTCCGCGCTTCGCGGACTTTGTCATCGTCGACCTCCTCGAATCCGTCCTCAGCACCGAGGGACACGGTGCCTGGCTGTCCGACGCCGGACCCGCACCCGCCAAGCCGTTGATGCGGCGCGCAGGCATGAGCTCGGTGCGCGAGGGGTGCCCGGAGGCCGTGGCCCGGATCGGCGACCGGGCGGACTTCCTGCCGCCGCCCCACGACGTGAACCTGCTCACCAACGGCGACCCGGTCCTCATGCAGGTCCTCGACCCGGACGACGACCTGTGGATCGCCGAGGAGCCCGAGCGGGCGGCCAGCATCCGCCGGTACGGGCTGCACTCCCTCATCTCCGTGCCGATGCGGGCGCGCAACACCGCCCTCGGACTCACCACGTTCCTGCGCTCGCTCAACCCGGTCTCGTTCCAGCCCGACGACGTCCTGCTGGCACGCGAGGTGGTGGCGCGCGCGGCCCTGTGCGTCGACAACGCCCGCCGCTACACCCGCGAACACACGGCCGCGGTCACCCTCCAGCGCAGTCTGCTGCCGCAGGCCCTGTCGGGCGGGACAGCCCTGGAGGTGGCCTCCACCTACCTGCCGGCGGACCCGAGCGGCGGGGTCGGCGGCGACTGGTTCGACGTCATCCCGCTGTCCGGAGCCCGGGTCGGCCTGGTCGTCGGCGACGTGGTCGGCCACGGCATCACCGCGGCGGCCACCATGGGCCGGCTGCGCACCGCCGTGCAGACCCTCGCCGACATGGACCTGCCCCCCGACGAACTGCTGGCCCACCTCGACGACCTCGTGCTGCGGCTCAGCGAGGAGCGCACCCAGGAACAGCGGGCCGACCGGAGCACCGCGGAACAGGAGGCCGCCACCACCACCTCCTTCCTCGGAGCGACCTGCCTCTACGCCGTCTACGATCCCGTCACCAGGCGCTGCACGATGGCCAGGGCCGGACATCCGCCTCCCGTGTTCGTCGCCCCCGACGGGCGCTTCTCCTATCCCGACCTGCCCGCCGGGCCCCCGCTCGGCCTCGGCGGGATGGCCTTCGAGAGCCAGGAGACCGAGATCGAGGAGAACAGTCTGATCGGCCTCTTCACCGACGGCCTCGTGGCGGGAGCGCACTACGACATGGAGCTCGGCATGGCGCAGCTCGGAGAGCTGCTCGCCCGGCCCGACCCCGACCTCGACGCGCTGTGCGCGGACGCCGTACGGCAGCTCGTGCCCGTACCGCAGCCCGACGACATCGCCCTGCTCCTGGCCCGCACCCACACCCTGGGGGACGACCACGTCGTCTCGTGGGAGGTGCCCGTGGACCCGGCCGCGGTCTCCGAGATGCGGGCCCGCGCCACCCGCGCGATCGAGGCATGGGGGCTCGGGGAACTGACCATGACCACCGAGCTGATCGTGAGCGAGCTCGTCACCAACGCGATCCGCTACGCGGTGCCGCCCATCCGGCTGCGGCTGCTCTGCGACACCCGGCTGACCTGCGAGGTGTCCGACGCCAGCAGCACCGCCCCCCGGCTCCGGCACGCCCGCAGCACGGACGAGGGCGGCCGGGGCCTGTTCCTGGTGGCCCAGCTCTCCCATCGCTGGGGGGCCAGGTACACGGCGGAGGGAAAGATCATCTGGGCCGAGCAGGAGATTCCCTGAGGAGGGAGGGCCGCGGGGAGAGCGGTCCCGGCGGCGCGCCGCTCAGTCCTCGTCGCCGGACCAGGCACGGTAGGCGGCGACCGCCGTGGGCAGGGTGGGGAAGATCCGGTCCTCGCCGACGGACCCGCTCAGCCCGTACGCGTCCAGGTCGTCGCGCAGATCCTGCTTGACCCGCGCCATCGCGAACTCGATGCCCCGCTTCCCGAGTTCCCGGCGCAGCTCGTCCAGCGAGTCCAGGGCGGTGATGTCCACCTCGACATTGGCCTCCGCGTTCAGGACGAACCACCTGACCGGTACCTCCTGTTCGGCCACCGCGTCGAGGGCGCTGCGCCGGAAGTCCTCCGCGTTGGCAAAGAACAGCGGGGAGTCGTAGCGGTAGACCAGCAGACCGGGGATCACCCGCGCGTCCGGGTAGTCGTCGACGTCGTGCATGCCCGCGAGTCCCGGTACGAGACCCTGGACCGCGTCGTGCGGGCGCGCCACCCTGCTCAGCAGTTCGACGACCGACAGACCCACGGCCACCAGCACCCCGTAGAGGATGTCGAGGGCGAGGACGCCGACGAGACAGCCGAGGGCCAGCAGGAGTTCCCGGAGCCGGAACGACGCCAGCCGCCGGAAACCCGCCAGGTCGATCATCCGGATCGCGGCGTAGACGACCAGCGCGCCGAGGACGGCCTTGGGGGTGTCGGTGAGCAGGGGACTCAGGAACAGCAGGACGGCCAGCACGGAGACCCCGGCCGTGAGCCCGTACACCTGGGTGTGCGCGCCCCCGGACTGCGCGAGGGCCGTACGGCTGGCGCTGCTGCTCACCGGGAACCCCTGCAGCGTGCCCGCGCCGAGGTTCGCGGCGCCCAGGGCCAGCAGCTCCTGGTTCGCGTCCATCGCCGTACCGCCGTCCTCGGTCGTGAAGGCGCGCGCCGTGAGGATGAAGTCGGTGTACCCGACCAGCAGGACACCGACCGCGGGCAGCAGGAGTTGGGGCAGCGTGTCCAGAGGGGGGAAGTCGGGCCGGGGGAGCCCGGCCGGGATGTCCCCGATGACCGCGATGCCGTGGTCCTGGAGGCCGAGGACCGAGACCACGGCCGTACCGGCGACCAGGACCAGCAGCGGCCCCGGGACGCGCCAGCGGAAACGCGTGGCCAGATACAGGACGACCAGCGTCGCGCCGCTGAAGACCACGGTGGCGGGATGGATCTCGTCCAGGTTCCCGAGGAAGGAGGCCAGTTTCGGGAAGAACCCCGAACCGTCCGTCGGCACACCGGTGAGCTTCGTGAGCTGATCCACCATCATGATCAGCGCCACACCCGCCAGATAACCGATCAGCACGGGCCGGGAGAGCAGATCGGCCACGAAGCCCAGCCGCGCCGCCCAGGCCACCACAGCCATCAGCCCCACCGCCACGGCGAGTGCCGAGGCCAGCACCGCGTACCGTTCCGGATCGCCGCCGGCGAGCGGCCCCACGACCGTGGCGGTCATCAGCGCCGTCGTCGACTCGGGCCCCACCGACAGAAGCCGGGACGAGCCCAGGAGCGCGTACAGCACGAGGGCGGGCAGGATCGCCCACAGACCCACGACGGGCGGCAGCCCCGCGACACTGGCGTACGCCATCACCTGCGGCACCAGATAGGCCGCCACCGTCACTCCGGCCAGCAGGTCTCCGCGCAGCCAGCTCCGCCGGTAGTGCCTGAGCACCGGGAGTCCGGGCAGCACCGGAACAGGGGGACGCCACCCTCCGCTCGGGGTGCCGTGGTGCTTCGACACGGGCCAGTCCTTCGGATCGCGCCGGCGGTTTCCTGGGGCGAGGGGCCCGCGTGGTCAGCCGGTGCGCCGCGCCCTGCGGGCCAGGAGCTTACCCACCTCCCACACGACCAGGAGAGCGACGGCGGACAGCAGTGCCCAGCCGAACTGCCGCAGGTCGATCTCGGTGGTGCCCAGGATGCGGCGGAACCCGTCCATCTGCGTCACCGCGACCGCGAGGACGAACTGCGCGAGCGCCGTCCAGTTCATCTGCTTGCTGTCGAAGGTGCTCGGCGTCAGCACCGACTCCGTCTCGCTGCGGCATTCGAACGCGGCCACGATCAGACAGAGCGCGAACGCCGTGAACGCGATCGAACTGCCGATGCCGACACTGTCGTAGCGGGTCTCGCCCAGCTTGATCAACCCGAGCAGGATCCCCGTGATCGCCAGACCGCTGAGACCGACGGTCACCATCACCGGCCGGGTCAGCACCGACTCTCCCCGGGGGCGCGGCCTGCGCCGCATGAGCCCCGCGCTCTCCTGGTCGAAGCCGAGCGCGAAGCCGAACGAGGCGTTGACCACGAAGTGGATCCACAGCACCTGCGGCGGGGTGAAGGGTTCACCGGCCGCGATGTTGAAGATGGTCGCCCCGAGGAAGGTCAGGACGAACGTGACCAGCAACAGCAGCACGAAACGGATGTACTTGGTGAGGTTGTCGTAGAGCTTGCGGCCCTGTTCCACCGCGTAGACGATCGTCGTGAAGTTGTCGTCGGACAGGATCATCCGCGCCGCGTTCTTCGCCACGTCCGTGCCGCTGCCCATGGCGATACCGATGTCGGCGGCCTTGATGGCGGGCGCGTCGTTGACCCCGTCGCCGGTCATCGCGACGACGGCACCCTTCTTCTTGAGCGTGTCCGCGAGCAGCACCTTGTGTTCGGGCGCGACCCGTCCCACCACACCGATGCCGTCGATCCGGGCCAGCCGCTCGCTCTCCGGCAGCGCGGCGAAGTCGGCGCCGAGGACGGCCTCGCCGGGAATGCCGAGCTGTCGGGCGATGGCGGCACCCGTGGTGACGTCGTCCCCGGTCACCATGCGGACCCGGATGTGAGCCGCCTGGGCACTGGCCACCGCGGCCTTGGACTCCTCACGCGGCGGGTCGACCATCCCGACCAGACTCGCCATCCGCAGCCCGGTGACGTAACCCAGCAGGTCTCCGTCCGGATCGAAGTCGGCCGGGTCCAGGTCCCGGGTGGCCGCCGCCATCACCCTGCGTCCCTCCCCGCCCATGCGTTCGCCCTGTTCGTCGGCGCGCTGGCTGAGCTCCGCGTCCCACGGGACGGTCGTGTCGCCCGACAGCGCGGTCGTCGCGCGGGCCTGCACCGCCGGAGCCGCGCCTTTGACGAAGCAGCGCACCACCGGACGCCCGGCGGAGTCCAGGGCGGAGTTGAAGGTGGCCATCAGCTTGTACGTCGGGTCGAAGGGCAGCGTGGCGAGCCGGGGCAGCCGCTCGCGGGTGGCCTCGATGTCCAGCCCGGCCTTGTGGGCCAGCACCAGGAACGCGCCCTCGGTGGGATCGCCCACGACCTCGCCGTCCACCAGCTTGCCGTCGTTCGCGACGAGGTACGGAAGGATCGCGTCGTCGATGCGCGCGGACGAGCCCGCCGCGTGCCGGATCCTCCCGGCGAGGCCGTAGCCCGTACCCGAGACGGTGTAGCGGTCGGCGGGTGTCACCACCTCCACCGCCGTCATCTGGTTCATGGTCAGGGTGCCGGTCTTGTCCGAGTTGATCGCCGACGTGAACGCCAGGGTCTCGACGGACGGCAACTCCTTCACGATCGCGTTGCGCTTCGCCAGATTGAGACTGCCGACGGACAGGATCGCCTGGGTCACCGTGGGCAGGGCTTCGGGAATGGCGGCGATGGCCAGCGAGACCGCGCTGACGAACAGCGCGTCCCACGCCTGGCCGCGGCTGAACCCGAGCGCGAACATCACGATCATGGTCAGGCCCGCGGCGGCCGTGATCCACAGGGTCAGCGTGTCCAGCTCCTGGGTGAGCGGCGCCTCCTCCTTCTCGGTCGCCGACAGCATCTCCGAGATCTTCCCGAGCTCGGTGCCCTGACCCGTCCCGGTGACGACCACGACACCGCTGCCGTGGGTGACCGGTGTGTGCATGAAGGCCATGTTGGACTGATCCCCCGGGCCCAGCACGACCTTCGGCAGTGTGGTGGCGTCCTTCGACGCGGGGACGCTCTCGCCGGTGAGCGCCGACTCGTCGATCTGCAACGCGTGGGCCTCGATGATGCGCCCGTCCGCCGGAACCTGGTCGCCGGCGGAGATGTGCAGGACATCGCCCACGACCACCTGCTCCGCCGGGATCTCCGACTCGCTCCCGTCACGTCTCACCCGGGCCGTCGCCGTGAGCATGGACTGGAGCGCGTTCATCGCGCTCTCGGCCTTTCCCTCCTGCCGCAGTCCCACGACCGCGTTCAGCAGGGTCAGCAGGAAGAGCAGGATCGCGGTGCTCCACTCGGCGATCGCGAGCGAGACGATCGCCGCCACCACGAGGACGACCTGCATGTAACTGCGGTACTGCTCGGCGAACCGCCGCCACGCCGGCTTCGCCTTCTCCTCCGGCAGCGCGTTGGGCCCGTTCTCGGCCAGCTCGGCTCGACATGGAAATCCCCCGGCCCTATACGCACACGGGTCGCGTTGTGTTCAGCCGTCTCTGAAATTCAC
>NZ_JBSFZS010000211.1:0-7404 GCF_053600395.1 Streptomyces sp. NPDC005070
GCCCGACCGACAAAGCCGCCCTGGAATTCCTGCAGAACCAGTTCAAGGCCGTCGGTCGGGCTGGCCGTGATGGTGAACGAGAAGCCGTTCGGGTAACCCGCCTTCGCGAGGAGCTGCTTCGCCTTGCCGGTGTCGTGGGCGTACTGCGTGTTGAGGTCCGGAACGTAGCCCGGTGACGACTTCGGAAAGGCGTTGGCCGACGGCTCGGCTCCCTTGGCCACCGTGTCGACGAAGGCCTGGCGGTCGATCGCGTGGCTCAGGGCGAGACGGACCTCGGTCTTGGCGAACGGCTTCGAAGTCGCACCGCTCTTGTCGAAGACCAGGACGTCCAGCATCGTGCCGCCGTTCTTGGCGAGCGCGACCTTGTTGGACGCCGCTGTCTTCTCGGTCGACGCGTCGATGATCGACGCGTCCGTCTGGCCCGAGATCTGGGCATTCAGGCGGGCGTTCTTGTCGAGGTAGTTCTTGTACACAACCGTCTGGAACGGATACGTGGTCGCGCCGGCCCCCGGCTGCCGGGCCATCGTGTAGCTGTTGCCCTTGACCGCGGTCGTCATCCTGTACGGCCCGGAGCCGTCGGGGCCCTGGTTCAGGGTGCTCGGGTCGCTGATCGCCCGCTGCCCGACGATCATGCCGGGCACGCCTGCCAGGTAGGTCTGGAACTTGGCCTGCGGAGCCGCGAAGGTGATGACGACCGTGTCACTGCTCGGGGCTGTCACGTCCTTGATCTCGGTGGCGCCGCCCTTCGCGAATCCCGCGTACGACTGCAGCTTGGAGTTGCTGCGGCGGTCGAGGTTGTCCTTGACCAGCTGCGCCCTGAGCCGGGAACCGTCGGTGAAGGTGACACCTGACGTGAGCTTCAGCGTCATCTGCGTGTTGGCCTTGTTGTAGCTGAAGCTGGAGACGAGTTGCGGGACGGCCTGTCCGTCGGCGCCCTCGGCGAAGAGCGACTGGTACACCGATTCGTAGAAGAGACGCTGGCCGGCACCGTAGAGCAGCGGGTCGTAGCCCTGCGGAGCGGGATCCGAGTCGTACCCCAGGGTGAGCGTGCTGCTCGTGGAACCACCGGCACCGCTCGTCGAGTTGCCGCAAGCCGCCGCGGAGACGGCGACCAAAGCCAGGGCCAGCGCGCTGACCCCCAGGCGCTTGAAGTTGAAGCCAGTCATCGGAGCCTCTTGGGTTGTCCAGGTCGGGGCCTTCGCCCAACTTGCCGAGAAGAATGGGTGGCGCACCTCACAACCGTCAGCAATGATTGCCATTGAATGAAATGTGTTTCCGAAAGGTGTCCTGTGAGCGACGACGCCACTCACCCCGCCGCCACTCCCCCCACTGCCACTCGACCCCGGGGCAAGCGGCCACCCCAGGGCGAACCGGTTGTCGACCGGGCCCTGGCCCTGCTGGCGACGTTCGACTCGACCCGGCGGCGGCTCAGCCTGCGCGAGTTGAGCCGGCTGAGCGGCATCCCGACCAGCACCACGCTGCGGCTGGCCGGGCGTCTACTGGAATGGGGTGCCCTCGAACGGGACGAAGCCGGCTATTACACGATCGGCCTGCGCCTGCTGGAGATCGCCTCGCTGGCGCCGCGCGGGCACGGCCTGCGTCAGACCGCGCTGCCCTTCATGAGCGACCTCGGCGCGGTGACGCGTCAGCATGTGCAGCTCGCGGTCCGCGAGGGATTGCAGGCAACCCTGGTCGAGCGTCTGTCGGCCCACAGCGCGGTCCAGGTGCACTACCGGGTCGGCGGCAAGATGCCGTTGCACGCGACCGGCATGGGTTTGGCGCTCCTGGCGTTCGCGCCGGTCGACGTCCAGGAGGAGGTCCTCTCCCGTCCGCTCCACAGTGAGCCCGACAAGCGGCTGATCCCCGCCCCGGCGATGCGCCGGACCCTGGCGGAACTGCGCAGGGAACGGGTCGCCATCTTCCGCCGCACCGAACTGGAGACGCTGGTGGCGGTGGCCGCTCCGATCTTCGACGAGAGCGACGAGGCGGTGGCCGCGATCGGCGTGCTGCTTCCCGAACGCGAAGCACAGCCGCGTCGGCTCAGCTACGCGGTGCGCACCGCCGCCCAGGGCATCTCGCGTGCCCTGGGCGCCCCGAGCGCGGCGATGGGCTGAGCGGCTTCCTCGGCGCGGCGATGAGCTGAACGGCTTCCTCAGGCGGTGACGACGTGGCGGCCGGGGCCGAGGAGTCGAACCGTCCCGGCCGGCACGGCGACCTCCGCCGAGGTTCCGGGCGGCACGGTGACCTCCAGTCGGAATCCCTCCGTCCCGATCCGCCAGGCCACCTCGATGCGCCCGAACGGTGATTCCAGCGCGACCGACGCGGACGTGAGACCCCCGCCCGGCACCGGCGCCACGCGGAAGCGCCGGTACGCGGGTTCCAGCGGTCGCAGACCTGCCGTGCAGCGATGCAGGAAGTTGATCACCGCACCCTTCGAGTAGTGGTTCAGCGACTCGTGCGGCCTGCCGTCGTCGGCGATGCCGTCCCATCGCTCCCAGACCGTGGACGCGCCGCGATCGATCATGTGCAGCCAGGAGGGCGCGCTGTCCTGGAGCAGCAACTCGTACGCGAGGTCCGCCTGGCCGTGCTCGACCAGCGTGGGCAGCAGGAGGGGCGTCGCGAGGAAGCCGGTACCGAGATGCGTCCCGGCCGCCCGGATCAGTCTCACCAACTGGGCGACGACGGTCGCCCGATGTTCCACGGGCACCAGGCCGAAAGCGAGTGCGCGCACGAGGTTGGCCTGGGTGGCCGGACGCAGCGTGCCGTCCGGTGCGATGAACTCGGTGCGCCAGGCCGCACCGACGCGCTCCGCGAGTTCGCCGTAGCGAACCGCGTCGCCGGGTCGACCCAGCACGTCCGCGATCCGTGCCATCAACCGCGCCGAGTGGGCGAAGTACGCGGTCGCGACATCGCTCTTGTCCCGGGCCAGGAAGGCGCCGAAGTCGGCGACGTCGTTGCCCGGTTCGAGCCATTCGCCCCAGTGGAATCCCGTGTCCCACAGGTATCGCTCGTGCGGGGCCGTCGGCCCGGTACGGTCCGGGTGCCTGCCGGATGCCGCCATCCGCTCGGTCCGATCGAGCCAGCGCACCATACTCGGCCACATGTCGGCCAGGATCCGCTCGTCGCCGTACGCGCGGTAGAGCTCCCAGGGCACGATCACGACAGCGTCACCCCAGCCCGCCGAGCCCTGCAACCGCGCGGTCGGCCCCTGTCGGCCCTCCGTCGGACCGTGGGGGGAGATGTTGGCGATGGTGCCGTCCTCCCACTGCTCGACGGCGACGTCGCCGAGCCACTTCGCCGAGAAGCCCGCGACGTCGTAGAGGAAGGCCGCCGTGGGGACGTAGAGCTGCCAGTCACCGGTCCACCCGGCGCGCTCACGGTGCGGGCAGTCGGTCGGGATCTCACAGGCGTTGTCACGGAAGCTCCATACCGCCGCCTCGTGCAGTTGGTTGATCCGCTCGTCGCCGCAGGAGAACCAGCCGGTGCGGCGCAGGTCGGTGTGCACCACCACGCCGGTCAGATCCGCGGGGCTCAGTTCCTCGGGATGCCCCTCGATCCGTACGTACTGGAAGCCGTGCGTGGTGTGCCGTGGCTCGAAGACCTCGCCGGCACGGCCGGCGGAGACCACGGTGTCGACCTGTCCCGCCGGAAGCGGCTCGGGCAGGAAGGGCACGGCGGGCTTCAGATGCTCGGTGGTGACATCGCCATCCGGGCCGAGCGCTTCGCCGTGGGTCAGGGTCAGTTCGGTTCCCTCGGGGCCGAGCCGTTCGAGGCGCACCCAGCCGTTGATGTTCTGCCCCAGGTCGACGACGTGGCGGTCCCCGACCCGGACGACCGACCTCGGGCGCAGTTCCTCGATCCGGCGCACCGGTGGAGCGGGGGACCAGATGAGCGTCTCGTGGCCGAGCGGGACGGTCTCCACCGGGTCCCATCCGGCGTCCGGGTCAATCGCCCCACCGCCTCTCCGCCGGTCCTCGGTCACGCCGCCGATGAGGTCGGCGCGGATCAGGGTCGAGACCCGCGACTCCCACCCGGCGTCCGTGCCGAACACGGCCACGCGGCCGTCGACGTACTCGACCTCCAATTGCGCCAGGAACGCAGTGTGTTCGCCCCACTGGTCCGCGGCGCGGAAGATACCGAGCTGACCGCGATACCAGCCGTCGCTGAGCAGCGCGCCGAGCGTGACCTCTCCGGGCGCGAGGAGGGCCGTGACGTCGTAGGCCTGAACCGGGAGGCGACGGGTGTAGTGGGTGTACCCGGGTGCGAGCTCGACGTCGCCGATGCGCGTGCCGTCGAGGAACGTCTCGTAGATGCCGTGCGCGGTGGCGTAGAGCCGGGCCCGGCGCACCGGCCGATCGACGACGAAGCGGCGGCGCAACGCGTAGGCCGGACGCCGGCCGGCCGGGGCGACCTCGAGCTCGTGGGGGCGGATCCAGTCGGCGGACCAGTCTCCCTCGTCGAGCAGCCCGGTCTCGAAGACGGCCCGTTCCGACCAGGCGGACTCGCCGAGATCGGTCCGCAGGCGCACCTGCCAGGCGACCTCGGCCGCCGAGCCCAGCGGCGCGAACGGCCAGGCGACCAGCACGCTCGCGCCGCCCTCGACCCAGCCCGTGTCCCGCTCGGCTCCGTCGATCTCGGCACGGATCCGGTAGGCCTGTTGGGCCACCGTTCCCGCCGGGAGCCGCCATGAGAGCCGCGGCGAACGGTCGCCGAGGCCGAGCGGGGAGGCTCCGAGATGCTCGACGACGAGGGAACCCGGAACGCTCATGCCGTGATCCGTTCCGCCTGGCGAACGGTGGAGGAGATGAGATCCAGAGCCGTCGCCGTGGGCTCCACTGTGGCCGCCCAGTTCAGAAAGCCGTGCGGCATCGTGCGCACCATCACCTGGTGGACGTCGACGCCCGCCTCGACGAGCGCCGCCGCGAACCCCTCGCCGGACACCCTGAGATCGTCGTACTCGCCATTGAGTACCAGCGTCGGACACAGTCCGCGGAGGTCGCCGAGGATCGGGAACGCATAGCCGTCGGCCGTGCTGAGCGGGCCGCCGAGGTAGTTGTGGTTGAAGAACCGGTGCATCGCGGGCGGCATCCGCATCTCCCGCGGCAGTTCGTCCATCAGCCCGAGATGCTCCGGCGGCAGAGCCGGCAGGACCGCGTGGGCCACTCCGTAGGCGAAGATCAGGCAGGCGGGGGGACGCCGGTCCTCGTCACGGAGCCTCAGCGCCGCGCCGGCCGCCAGATTGGCTCCGGCGCTCGCTCCCCCGACCGAAACGAGGTCGGGGTCGATCCCGAGGTCGGCGGCGCTCTCCCGGACCCAGCGCACCGCCGCGACCACGTCGTCGTGCGGCACGGGATGGTGGACCCCGTTCCGGCAGAGCCGGTAGTCCACCGAGACGACGACCACGTCACCGCGGACGGCCACTTCGCGCGCGGTCCAGTCGGCCTCGGGCATGTCGAGATCGCCCATCATGAAGGCCCCACCGTGCATCCAGACCAGGCACGGCCGCGGGCCGGCGCCGGGACGCTCTCCGTAGACCCGTACCGGCACCGGGCCGTGCGGACCCGGCGCCGTGGTGTCGCGTACGGGTACGTCGGGCACCGCGTAGTCCGGCCAGGACCGGTAGGCCGCGCGCCGCTCGGCGTACTCCGGATCCTCGAAGAAGGCCCGCATGTCAGGGACGCCTTCGATGAGTTTCAACCGCTTGAGAACCTCAGGATGAATCGGCATGGATCGCAGAGTTCCGGAAGCCGTCCTCCCGGTCACGCCACGGTGCCGCTCAATGAAATCTCAGGCCCGTCCCGAGTAGCGCAGCCGACGGACGATCACGTCGCCTTCGCTCGCGAAGGGTCCGATCACACGGCCGGTGAACGCCTTGGCCGTCTCGAAGCACCAGTGCCGGCCGTCGAGTTCGGCGAGGGTGACCTCGGTGCCGGCCGACCGGGCGGTCAGACGGATCCGGTCGCCCCCTACCGCGCCCGCGGAGAAGTCGGCGGGCGGCGGTGTCATCGCGATGGTCAGCTCGACCTCACCCGCCGGCAGGGTCGCGTGCCAGCTCCGGTCGAAGCCGGCCACGACGGCGCGCGCGGTGATCTCCACTCCCTGGGCGCCGGCTCGCGCCTCCAGCGCGATGCTGTTGTCCTCCGCGTTGCGCACGGCCAGGCCGCCGGCCCCGGCGCTCACGTCGAACGCCGCGCTGACGGCGGCCGCCAGGTGCCGTTGCCGACGGCCGAGGAACGCCGGGTGCGTCCCGTCCAGCCCCGTACTTCCGGTGCTGGAGATCAGCAGCCCGCCGGAGACCGGCCGGGCGAACTCGGCCGTCGGCCGGCGCACCGCGATCCACCCGGGATCGGCGAGCGCCGACGCCGTCGTGAAGTCGTACTCGATCTCTTCCGGTGACGGCGGCGCCAGGTCGGCCAACCGCGCCGTGGGCCAGCCGTCCACCCAGTCGACCGTCCCCAGGAAGGTCTCGCGGCCCAGCGGGGAGAACGACTTGGCCAGCCCCACCGGCCGAACACCGAGGCAGACCAGCGCAGTGCCCCGATCGGTCTCGACCAAGTCCGCGTGACCGACGTTCTGCACCGGCGAACCGGTGCCGGAAGCGGTCAGAATCGGGTTGGCCGGGCAGCTCTCGAACGGGCCCTCGGGACGCGGTGCGCGGGCGACCGTCACGGCGTGGCCGCGGTCGGTGCCGTCCTCGTCCCAGGCGAGGTCGGGGTCGATGCCGTCGACCGCCGGAATCGTCACGCCGTCGCTCCATGGTCCTGCCGGGTCCGTCGCGGTGAAGACGACGCAGCCACGCCCGCCGAGGAAGACGGTGACGATCAGGTGGAAGACGCCGTTTCGGTACCGCAGGGTCGGAGCCCAGACACCGCCCGGCGTCGGCACCCGGTCGAGCCGGACCTGTTCGGGACGGGTCGCCACGTGCCCGATCTGACGCCAGGTGCGCAGGTCGGTGCTGTGGTGGACGGGAAGCCCCGGTAGGTATTCGAACGACGAGGTGACGAGGAAGTAGTCGTCTCCCACGCGCACCACGCTGGGATCCGGGTTGAAGCCCGGCAACAAGGGATGACTCATGCCTCCGCCAAGCCGCGCAGGAACCGGATCGCCTGCCGGTGGAGGGCCGACGGGTCCTCGGCACCGTCCCAGAAATGCCCGGCGCCGGGTACGAGGACGAGTTCGGCGGTGCCACCCGACGCGATCTGCGCGGACACGAAGGTCGTGCTCTGGCTGTACGGCACCATCGCGTCTCTGTCTCCGTGCATGACCAGCATGGGCGGCGCGTCGGCGCGGACGTGGGTGATCGGGCTCGCCTCGCGTGCCAGCTCGGGCACCGAACCGGTGGGAGCGCCGAGGAAGATCATCGAGCGCTTGTCGCGGTTGGCGACCGAGATGAACGCACGGCCC
>NZ_JBSFZS010000212.1:0-7325 GCF_053600395.1 Streptomyces sp. NPDC005070
GTCCGGTCCGGGCGGCCGGGTCCGGGGTCGCCCGTTCGGACCGCGGGCCGGGGCCGGGGGCCCGGGAGCGTACGAGGATGGCGCCACGGAGCGACGAAAGCGGTGTGCTCATGCGGTTCGACGACGACGCCGATCTGGACACCTCCGAGGTGCAGGACGTACGCGGCGGTCGCATCCCCGGCGGCAGGGCGACCATCGGCGGCGGCCTCGCCGGTCTGATCGCCCTGGTCCTCGGGCTGCTCTTCGGTGTGGGTCCCGACCAGCTCGGGCTCACCTCGGACGGCGACCAGCCCGGAGCGACCTCCTCCTCCCTCGCGCAGGTGCGGCGGACCTGTCTGAAGGGGCGGGACGCCAACGCCCGGGAGGACTGCCGGACCGTGGCGGTGGTCAACAGTGTCCAGGCCTACTGGGACCGGGAGTTCGCGCGCCGGGGCGGCACCTACACACGCGCCCCGACGGTGTTCTTCGGCGGCCGGGTCGGCACCGCCTGCGGCACCGCGTCGTCGTCCGTCGGGCCCTTCTACTGTCCCGGTGACCGCAAGGTCTATCTGGATCTCGGCTTCTTCGACGATCTGCGGACGAAGTTCGGCTCCGGCGGGGGACCGTTCGCCCAGGCCTATGTGGTGGCGCACGAGTACGGGCATCACGTGCAGAACCTGACGGGCACCCTGGCCGGCTCGCACGACGGCGTGACCGGCGCGAACAGCAACTCGGTGAAGGTGGAGCTCCAGGCCGACTGCTACGCGGGGGTGTGGGCACGGCACGCGACCACCACACCGTCCTCGTCGGGCAAACCGCTGCTGACCTCGCTGACGGACACCGACATCCGCGACGGTCTGGACGCGGCGGCGGCCGTCGGCGACGACCGGATCCAGGAGCGGTACCAGGGCCGGGTGACGCCGGAGACCTGGACGCACGGGTCGGCCGGGCAGCGGCAGCAGTGGTTCTACCAGGGCTTCATCAGCGGCGACATGGCGCAGTGCAACACCTTCCGGTGAGCGTGACCGTGCCGGGGATCCCGCGGCCGCGGGGCGTTGTCAGTGGCCGGTGCCAGACTGGGCAGCGGATCGGAATCCGGCAGTTTGTGACGAGACGGAGTGATCGGTATGGCTGGCACGAACGGGCGCCCGAGTATCTACCCCTCGATGCTGTACGCGGACGCGAAGGCGGCGATCAGGCAGCTCACGGAGGCCTTCGGCTTCACCGAGCTGGCCGTCTACGAGGGTGAGGACGGCTCGGTGATGCACGCCGAGCTGGTGCAGGGCAACGGCGCGGTGATGCTGGGCTCCAAGGGCCGCGGCGGCCGCTTCGACGAGGCGATGAAGAGCGCGGGCCCCTGCGGGGTGTACGTCGTCGTCGACGACGTCGACGCACACCACCAGCGGGCCGTGGAGCACGGCGCGGAGATCCTGATGGCCCCCACCGACCAGGACTACGGCTCGCGGGACTACATGGCCCTCGACCTCGAGGGCAACATCTGGAGCTTCGGCACCTACACCCCGGAGATAGGCGCGTAGGACCGCCCCGGCTCTCGCCCGAGGCGGTCCCGGCCGGGCCGGTCAGCTCCCTCCGGTGTGCACCTGGAAGGCGGCCCGGCGTACGGCCTTGGCGAGCGCCGGGTCCGGGTGGGCGGCGGCCAGCGCGACCAGCACCTGCACCGTGCGCGGGTGCCCGACCGCGCGCACCTCGTCGAGGAGCGCGGGCACGGTGGGCTGCACCGCGGACTCCAGATGGCGGACCAGGAGCGGGGACTCGCCGTGGTCGGCGACGGCGGCGGCGGTGTCGACCCACAGCCAGGTGGACTCGGCGCGGGTGAGGACCTCGTGGGCGTCCTCGGGGTCGTAGCCGTCGTGCTCGGCGAGCCACAGCAGGGCGTAGGGGCGCAGTGAGGTCTCCTCGACCACCGCGCGCACGTCCGGTTCGGCGGGGGCGCCGACCACGCGCAGCGCCTCGAAGGCGAGGCCGCGGGTGAGGGCGTCCTCGCCGCGGGCCGCGTCGATGAGTTCGGTGACGGCGCCGCCGACCGGACGGGCGGCGAGCCAGGCGCGGTACTCGGCGCGGGCGGCGTTGGGGCGGAGCTGGGCGCAGCCGCGGAGCATGTCCTCGGCGGACTGCTCGATGTTGCCGGCGGGGCTCTGCGCGGCGACGCAGATCTGCTCCAGCTTGACCCACACCGCCCAGCTTCCGAGCGCGGTGAGGGTGGCCTGTCCGTCGCCGTAGGTCAGGGCGCCGACGGAGGCGAGTGCCTGGAGGGCCCATTCGAGGAGCGGGGCGAGGGGGGCGTCCGGGACCTCGGCGGGTTCCGGGGCGGGGTCGGTCGCGGGGTCGGGGCCGTAGGAGATCTCGCAGCGCTCGGTGCGCAGTTCCGTGACGCGCTGCCCGAGCAGGTCGAGAAGCTGGTCCACGGGGACCGGTCCCGCGGAGAGCTGGAGGAAGGAGAGCACCTGGGGCATCGCGGAGACGACCTCGGCGACGGCCGCGGGCTCGCGGTCCACCGGTTCGGGGTACGCGAGGGACCAGGCGTCGAAGAGGGCGACCCAGCCGCGCAGGACGGCGCTGTCGTCGCGGCTCCAGGCGCGCAGCCGCCATCCGGGGCGGGCGTCGCCGCCGTGCACCTCGATGAGGCCGGCCAGGCGTGCGGTGTCCCAGTCGGCGCGGACCTGGACCGGGGTCAGTCCGAGATCCGTCGCGGCCCGCTCGGCGGTCGCGTCGGAGAGGGTGCCCTTGCCGTCGGGGTTCGCGCCGTCGCGCCCCGGGCGCAGGGCGGCGTCGGCCCAGCGCGCCACGCGGGCCGCGTCGGACAGGCCGGTGCGCGCCATGCGGGCGAGTTCCGCGGGCGGCGGTGTGCCTTCCGGCGGGCGCGGTGCGGGGCGGCGGGTGCGGCGCTGGGTCACCGCTCGGGGAGCGGTCGCGAGGGACCGCGGGCTGACGAGTCGGAGCCTGGAGTCGCGCGGGTTACGGGACGTCACGGGTGCAGTCTTGCGGTTGACAGTCCGAAAACCCAAACGGAAGGCCGTCGCGGGCCGCGGGGGCGCTGGGAGCGGGGGCCTCCCGGGGTGCCCGGCGCGCGGGAACGAGGGCCGCGCGGAGTTGTCCGGGACCCAACCGGAAGCCTGTCTCCGCGGCGGCCGGGACACCTACATCAGAGGGGTGAGGAACCGGCGCAGGGCTTCTTCGTAGGTCGCCGGGTCGGCGTTCCACATGGCGCCGTGCGGGGCGTTCGGGACGGTGTGCAGGGTGACCAGGTCGGGCCGGCTCGCGGCGAGGCGGCGGGAGGCGCCCCAGGGGGCGATGCCGTCGTCGGGGCCGTGCACCAGCAGGGTGGGCACCTTGACCTGGTCGGGGTGCGCGGCGTGGGCGATGCGGTCTCCGCGTACGCCGGTGCGGCCCTGTGCGGCGCGCACGGCGAGCGGCAGCAGGAAGCCCGGGGTGTGGCGGGCGCCGGCGAGGGCGCGCAGCGTGGTCTCCCAGTCGAGGACCGGTGAGTCCAGGACGAGCCCGGAGATGCGCTCGCGCAGCGCGGAGTGGGCGGCGGCACGCAGGGCCATCGTGGCGCCGGTGGACCAGCCGTACAGGACGACCCGCTCGGCGCCGAACCGCACGGCGTACCGGATGGCGGCGTCGAGGTCGCGCCACTCGGTCTCGCCGAGGTGGTTCAGGCCGTCGGGCGGGCGGGGGGCGCCGAGGTCGCCCCGGTAGGCGAGGTCGAGGACGGGGAAGTGCCGGCCGTTCAGGAACCTCATCAGGTTCATGGGGTGTTCCCGGGTGCTGCCCAGGCCGTGCACGGTGATGACCCAGGTGTCGCGGACCGCGGGCACGAACCAGGCGGGTAGTGCGCCGAGTTCGCCGGGCACGTCGACGTCGGCGTGTTCGAGTCCGAGGGCGGACCCGGGGTCGCCGACGTAGAGGTTCGGGGTCAGCCACACCTTGTCGCCGGGCTCCAGGGAGCCGTGCGTGACGCGTTCCAGGCTGCGTACGACGGTGTCGGCGGTGTGGGGCACGGAGTTCTGGAGGGGACCGACGACCGCGTGCGAGCCGTCGCCCGCGAGGCCGTAGGTTCCCGGGCGCCGGGACGCGAGGGCCCTGGTGAGGGTGATTCCGCCCGACGTCGTGGCGTGCACGGTGAGCCGGGGCTCGGTGGGCAGGGGCTTGCCGGGCCTCGTCTTCAGCGCGGCGTCGCTGGCGAACCGGCCCGCCGCCACGGAGGCCGCGCCCGCGGCTATGGCTACGGTGACGGCCGCTGCCGTGGCTCTTAGGGTGCGCACTCGACCAGTTTCCCGGGGGACCCGGCCATCGGCCAGCGGGAGCGCCTCAAGGGGTGACGGACGACGCCCACGGCCCCTCCGCAGCGGGACGGCACGGACGGGGGGCGGGACCGCGCGGAAGGGCGTGGTGCGGTGCGCCGGGCCTGGTGCGGTGCGCCGGGCGTGGTGCGGGGACGGGCCTGGTGCGGGGACGGGCCTCAGGTCTGCTGGCCGTAGCCCCGCAGGCGCTCGCCGGCTTCCTCGAGCTGCGCCGGGGAGAGCAGAGCGGGGGTGAGGCCCGGGACCGAGGCGGTCAGGAGCCAGACGCGGCACATCCATTCGAGCTGGGCCGTGCGGTCGTACGCCTGGTCCAGCGAGGCACCGTGGGCGATGGTGCCGTGGTTGCGCAGGAGGCAGGCGGTGCGGCCGGCCAGGGCCCGGAGGGTGTGCTCGGCCAGCTCCGGTGTGCCGTAGGCCGCGTAGGGGGCGACGCGGACCGGGCCGCCGAGGGCCGCCGCCATGTAGTGGACGAGCGGCAGTTCGGGGACGAGGAGCGAGACGGCCGTCGCGTGCGGTGCGTGGGTGTGGACGACGGCCCGTGCTTCGGTCGCGCGGTACACCGCGAGGTGCATGGGCAGTTCGCTGGTCGGGCGCAGCGAACCGAGCACCTGCCGGCCGTCGAGGGCGACGCCGGTGATGTCGTCGTGCGTCAGCCGGTCGTAGGGGACGCCCGTGGGGGTGACCAGGACGGTGTCGCCGACACGGACCGAGACGTTGCCGGACGTGCCGACGACCAGCCCGTCGGCGACCGTGCGCCGGGCCGTGGAGATCAGCTCGTCCCAGGCCCGCCGGAGGCCGTCCCGCCCGTCCGGCGCGGCGGACCCGTGGCGCCCATCGGGTTCGGCGGGTCCATGGGATTCGGCGGGTCCATCGGGTTCGGCGGGTCCATGGGGTTCGGCGGGCCCGGCGGGCTCCCCCGGAGTCCGTGCCCGCTCGGGCCCGCCCGGTGTGTCCTGGTGCCGCTCAGTCATGACGCGATCCTGCCAGCCACCGCTTTTCGCGCACCCCGCGCGGGCGTGCTTCGGGACGGATGCGGGAGGGAGGGGCGGGCCAAGACCCCATGGTTGTATGTGATTTACATCACGTCACATCGATGGAACCCCGCCGTCACCCCGGGCCGGACATTTACCGCGGATCACACCCCGTGGCCGGCCTGCTACGACGCGACAGCACGCGCGCACCCCCACGGAGCGACCCCCTCGGACCATCGGGTGCTGTGACGACGGCTACAACCTGCGGGTGACGCGGATCTCACCACGCAAACCCACCCCGAACCGAACGATTCATCCGAGGCGCCGACCCCAAGCGGAGTACGGAATTCCCTATCCGTTCGAAGCCGTCGCGTCGCGCCTCGACACAAGCGGAATGGCGATCCACCGTTCAGGACACCATGCAGCCCGACCCAGTTCATCTTCCGTTCACCCAGGTTGCCTACGGTCCACCTGCCACTGACGTCCAACAGAAGCCTGGGTAAATGGAACACATCACGCTCCTCCTCGGAATCGTGATCGTCACCGCTCTCGTGTTCGATTTCACGAACGGTTTCCACGACACCGCCAACGCGATGGCCACCACCATCTCGACCGGCGCACTCAAGCCCAAGGTCGCGGTGGCCATGTCCGCCGCCCTCAACCTTGTCGGCGCGTTCCTCTCCGTCGAGGTCGCCAACACGATCTCCAAGGGCCTCGTCGACGAGACAGGCATCCGGCCAGAGGTGATCTTCGCCGCGCTCGTCGGCGCGATCCTCTGGAACCTGGTGACGTGGCTCGTCGGACTCCCGTCCAGCTCCTCGCACGCCCTCATGGGCGGCCTGGTCGGCGCCACCATCGCCTCCGCCGGTACCGGCGCCGTGCACGGTGACGTCCTGGTCGGCAAGGTGCTTCTGCCCGCTGTCGCCGCCCCGATCGTCGCCGGTCTGGCCGCCATGCTCGCCACCCGGCTGTCGTACAAGCTGAGCGGCGGCGCCGACACCAAGGCCACCAAGAAGGGCTACCGCGCCGGCCAGATCGCCTCCGCGGGCCTGGTCTCGCTGGCCCACGGCACCAACGACGCGCAGAAGACGATGGGCATCATCACCCTGGCCCTGGTCGCCGGTGGCGCCGTCGCTCCCGACTCGGACCCGCCGGTCTGGGTCATCCTCTCCGCCGGTCTCGCCATCGCGCTCGGCACCTACCTGGGCGGCTGGCGCATCATCCGCACGATGGGCAAGGGCCTGACCGACCTTCAGCCGCAGCAGGGCTTCGCCGCCCAGACCAGCGCGGCGACGGTCATCCTGGCCTCCTCGCACATCGGCTTCTCCCTCTCCACCACGCACTCGGTCTCCGGTTCCGTGATGGGCGCGGGTCTCGGCCGCAAGGGCGGTGTGGTCCGCTGGTCCACCGCCACCCGCATGGTCGTCGCCTGGGTCCTCACGCTGCCCGCCGCCGCCCTGGTCGGCGCCGGTGCCGAGTGGGTGACCGGTTTCGGTGCCTGGGGCACCGCGCTCGTCGCCGCGTTCCTGGTCGGCTCCAGCTTCGCGATCTGGCGCCGCTCGCGCCGCGAGGTGATCGACCACAACAACGTGAACGACACCGAGGAGCCCGCCGGTGTGGTGACGCAGGCCATCGCCGCCGTCACCCCGCCCCCGGCCGGCACCGTGGCCGAAGGCCTCACGGCCACCATCCCGGCTCCGGCCGAGCCCACGGTGAACCCGTCGGCGCCGTCCCGAGTGGCCTGAGAACCGAAGGAAGAAACAGCATGAGCATCGACTGGTCAGCCCTCGGATCCGTCTTCGGGGTCAGCCTCGGAGTGACCGTGGCCCTCGTCGCCCTCTTCACCCTCGGCGTCGCCGGCCTCTCCAAGAAGGAGTCCGCCCAGGGCGGTTCCGCGGTCGCGGCGGCCACCGGCGCGTACGTCTGCTTCGCGGCCTGCGCCGCGGCGGTGGCGTACGGCATCTCCCTGATCATCACCAAGTAGCCCGGCGGCGGCCCGGAACCGGGCTGCGCCGAGCGGTACCGCGCGTGGGGTGCGGGACGGATCACC
>NZ_JBSFZS010000213.1:0-7303 GCF_053600395.1 Streptomyces sp. NPDC005070
GTCGGTCTCTCCGACTGTGACAGACCCTGCGAATGCGTGGTCGGCCAGCACCTCGACTATGCTGCGGATCCGGCCGGTACGGGCGTCCACGACGACCGTGCTCGACCCTCCGGCCTCCGTGGTGTCGCTGTCCGTGACCAGCACGGTCAAGGACGCCGGTATGAAGACGGGCCGGCAGTTCCGGATCACGGAGTTCGAGCCGTCCCGCCGGATCCGCTGGGCGGAGATCTCGAAGAACACCGTCATGGCGGCGGAGGGCGGCTACGACTTGGAGTCCACCGGCGCCGGGACCACCCGGGTGCGGATCTTCAACGTCCTGGAGGGGCATGGCATCGGCAAGCTCCTGGTGGGCCTCGCGCTGAGCGCGGCCCGCAAGGACGCGGACGCCTTCGGCCAGCGGATCAAGGCGGCCGTCGAAGCCTCCTGACCCCGGCGGATCCGGGGAGCCTCCTGACCCCGGCGGATCCAGCGTCACGAGGTCATCCAGGCGCGCGCCCCGGGGGTTCCGGCTCGGGGCGCGCCCGCAGTTCGGTGATCACGGACCAGGCGACCGACACCATCGGTACCGCCACGACGGCCCCGGTCACACCCGCCAGGATGCTCCCCGCGATGACGGAGACGGCCACGACCACGGGGTGCAGCCGGACCGCCCAGCTCATGACCAGCGGGTGCAGGACGTGACCCTCGATCTGGCCGATGACGACGATCAGGGCGAGCACGATGATCGCGACGACCGGCCCTTTGGTGGCCAGCGCGACGACCGTGGCCACGCCGAGCGCGACGGGTGAGCCCACCAGGGGGATGAACGCGGCGAAGAACTCCAGCAGCGTGAGCGGCAGCGCCAGCGGGACGCCCAGGAGGGTGAGGGCGATGCCGACGAGTACCGCGTTGGTGGCCGCCACGATGATGATGCCGCGTGTGTAGCCGGCGAACGTCCGCCAGGCCGCCCGGCCGCCGCGGTCCCACGGGTCCCGCAAGCTCTCAGGCATCAACTCCTGGAACCAGCGCCAGTATCTGTCCCCGGAACGGATGAAGAAGATCGAGCAGAACAGCCCCAGCACCAGGCCGGTGACGAACTCCACCGCGCGGCCGGCGCCGCTGAGGGCGCTGCTGATCACCACCGACCGGTGCTCGGAGACGAACGTGGCCACCTTGCCCTGGAGGTTCGACAGGACCGCGTGACTCAGATGGAAGGGTGAGCCCTCCAGCCATCGTTCGATCCGGCCCAGTCCCCCGGCGAACTCGTGGCCCAGCTCACCGGACTCGCTCGCCACGACACCGCCGACCAGCGCCATCACGCCGAGCACCAGCACGATGCTTCCCAGGATGCTGACGATCACCGCCACGGTCCTCGGCAGGCGCCGCGCCAGCAGATCGGCGAGGGGACGCAGGACGGCCGTCACGACGAGCGCGAGGAACAGGGCCACGGCGACCAGTTGCAGCCTGCCCAGGAGGGCGAAGACCGTGTACCCGACCACGCCGACGACGATCAGCCGCCACGCGTAGGCCGCGGCCACCCGCAGCCCGCGATGCACCATGGCGCCCTGGTGGTCTCCGGTGCCGTGCCGCCCGTCCGCGGCGGCCGTACGGGCCCGCGTGACCGTCCGGACGCCGCGGGAGGAGCGATGCGCGACGGCGTGACGCGTCCGGCGCCCGCCGCGACCCGTGCCGGGCTCGCCCTGCCGCCGTCGGGGACGACGCGATCCGGCGTTCACCTGTGTGCCACCGTCCTCCCGTCGTCGTGCCCGCCCGCCCCGCGCGCCCGGCCGGAGACCACCGCGCGGCCTCGGGACGCGGGCGACCCGGGCCGTCGATCACGCGGGCGTCCTGGCCAGGGTGGTGTCGCGCACCGCACCCCGCAACCCGGGAGACACACGGTCCCCGGCCGTCGCCGGCTCCGGCTGGGGCCTGCCCGACCGGCACATCACCCCTTTAATGTCATTTGCGTCATTCGCCCCTATATTGGGTCTGTGATCAGGCGGCTGGACCTACTTGAGACCGCTGACGACGGCATCACGGAAAGCGAGGTCTTCCGGCTCGCCCTTCAGCACTCCATCGCGGAGCTGGGCTGCGTCGGCGGGGCCGTCTACCTGCGGGGCCCGATGTCGGCCCTGCGTCTGGTTTCCTCCACCGGACTGCCGTCGTCGGTCACCCGCGCCTGGGAGATCGTCGACCAGGACGGACCCACCGCCACCGCCCGCGCCGTGCGCTCCGGTGAGCACGTATGGGTGGCCGCGCTCCCCTCCGACCTGGAGGAACCCACCGCGCCGCTGCTGTCACGGTCCGGCTGGTTCGCCGTGCCCCTGGTCCACGAGGGCCGCGCCATCGGTGCGATCACCTGTCTCACCGGTGACAACGAGGAGCCCACACCCGATCAGCGGGCGTTCCTCGGCGCGGTGGCCGACTGGACCATGAACCGGCTGCAGAAGATGCCGGCGCCGGAGCGCATGCGCACCGACCTCGACGCCACTCCGGTCGGCTCATGGGAGTGGGACGTACGCACCGGCGAGCTGAAGTGGGATCAGGTGGCCATGAAGGTCTACCAGACCGAGCCGGGACAGTTCGTGCCCGGTGTCGAGACCTGGATGAAGGTGGTCCACCCCGACGACCTCGCGAGCACCCTGGCCGCCGCCGAACGCACCATCCGCACGCACGCGCCGTTCGAGGCCGAGTACCGGGTCCGGCGCAGCGACGGTGGCTACAGCTGGACACGCGCCTCCGGTCATGTCGTGCTCGACGACGAGGGCCAGGTCGCGCGCATCGTCGGCAAGGGCTGGGCGAGCGACGCGGCACGCTCGACCCGCGACGCGCTCAGCCGTGCCCTGCGGCACATGAGCGACGCCTTCCTGTCCGTGGACGACGACTGGCGGATCACCTTCGCCAACCTGGAGGCGGAACGCATTCTGGGTACGTCCGGCGAGCAGCTCCTCGGCCGGGACCTGTGGGACCTGCCCGCCCTGAGCCATGTGCCGGATCTGCAGGACAGGTGCCGGCGCGGTCCCGCGCAGTCCACGGCGGCCGTCTTCGACATCAAGCTGGCCGACACCGGGCGCTGTTACGACCTGCGCATCGTCCCCGTCCCCGGCGGTCTGACGGTGTACTTCACCGATGTCACCGACCGCCGTCGCCGTGAGGCCGAGCAGGCGGCGGCCGTCCGCGCCGCGGCCGAGCGCGCGAGCCGGACGGCCGAACTGACCTCGCAGCTCGCGGCGGCGACCACCTCCGCGGACGTGGTGACCGCGGTCGCCCAGCGTGTCCTGCCTCCGTTCGGCGCCCAGGGCCTGCTCGTTCTCGTCATCGAGGACCAGAAGCTGGTGCACATCGGGTCCGTCGGATACCGGGACCCCTTTCTGCGGCAGATGCACGGGGAACACGGCAGGGACCTGGAGGACGCCGGCCCGGCCGGGGAGGCGATCCTGACCGGCGAACCCCGTTTCTACTCGTCTCGCGAGGAATGGGTCACGGCCTTCCCCGACGCCGAGAGCCTGCCGCCGACCGGCATGGAGGCCTGGGCCTTCCTCCCTCTGACGGCGTCCGGCCACACCTTCGGCGTGTGTGTCATCGCCTTCGACACCGCACGGCATCTCACGCCGGAGGAACGCACGCTCCTCATCACCATCAGCGCCCTGGTGGCGCACGCGCTGGAGCGGGCACGGCTCTACGAGGCCGAGCTCACCCGCTCCGAGGAACTCCAGCAGGCGCTGCTGCCCCGGGGGCTGCCCACCGTTCCCGAGGCGACCGCCGCGGCGCGCTATCTGCCGGCCGGGCAGACCCTGGACGTGGGCGGGGACTGGTACGACCTGATCCCGCTGTCCGCGGGCCAAGTGGCCCTGGTCGTCGGGGACGTGATGGGCCACGGTCTGTCCGAGGCCGCGACCATGGGGCGGCTGCGCACCGCGCTGCACACGCTGGCCGCCCTGGAGCTGCCCCCCGACGAGATCATGGGCCACCTGAACGACATCGTGGGCGGCCTCGACGACCACGCGTACGCGACCTGTCTGTTCGCGTTGTACGACTCCACCGACGGATCGTGCACCGTGGTGCGGGCGGGTCACCCGCCACCGCTCGTCGTCCGGCCCGACGGAAGCACCGACTTCCCCGAGATCGCCGTCAACCCTCCCCTGGGCGCCGCGTTCCCTCCCTTCGAGGCGACGGAACTGGAACTGCCCGCGGAGAGCCTTCTGGTCCTCTACACCGACGGGCTCGTGGAGTCACCGCAGCGGGACATCGACCAGGGCATGGCCCAGCTCGCCGGTCTGCTCCGCGGTGCGACGGGGTCTCCCGATCCGGAGGACCTGTGCGACACCGTGACCGAGGGGCTG
This sequence comes from Streptomyces sp. NPDC005070, assembly GCF_053600395.1. Lineage (NCBI taxonomy): Bacteria > Bacillati > Actinomycetota > Actinomycetes > Kitasatosporales > Streptomycetaceae > Streptomyces > Streptomyces sp. NPDC005070. The sequence continues at coordinate 4,323 of NZ_JBSFZS010000213.1, forward strand.
CTCCCGGGCGGTCCCACCGCCGACGACGCCGCCCTGCTGATCGCGCGACTGCACCATGTGGCCGACCGGCAGGTGGCCTCCTGGGCGCTGCCGGAGGGCCCGGAAGCCGCGGGTGAGGCCCGTCGCCATGTGCGCGAGCAGCTCGCCCAATGGCACCTGGACGACCTGGTCATGACGACGGAGCTGCTGGCCAGCGAGCTCGTCGGGAACGTCATCCGGCACGCCAGCGGCCCCATCGGGCTTCGCCTCCTGTGCAGCGGGACGCTGGTCTGCGAGGTGTCCGACGCGAGTCTGACGATGCCCCGCATCCGCCGGGCCACGGACACCGACGAGGGGGGCCGCGGACTCCAGCTCATCAACGCCCTCTGTGAGCGCTGGGGCAGTCGCTACACCCCGGACGGCAAGGCCATCTGGACCGAACAGGCCCTTCCCGACGCCTCGGAAGCGCCCGGTGAGGATCCGGCTCAGGACTTCTCGAACCGGCCGTGACGCACGGAATGCCCCCGCGGGCGGCGCATCGACCACGCCACGGGGGCACTATGGGGAGGCTGCTGATCCGACGTCGGCTACGTGTGATCCGCCGTCAACTGCGTGCGAAGTCCAGCAGGTCGGCGTTGAACACCTCGGCGAACTTGGGCACCATCGCGAGGCCGTGGGGGGCACCCGGGTACACCTTGTAGACGGCGTCCTTGACGATCTTCGAGGACTTGTCGCCCGCGGCCACGATGGGAACGATCTGGTCGTCGTCGCCGTGCACGATGAGGGTGGGGACGTCGATCTTCTTGAGGTCCTCGGTGAGGTCGGTCTCGGAGAACGCCTTGATGCAGTCGTAGGCGCCCTTGATGCCGACGGTCATGCTCCAGAGCCAGAACTCGTCCCGCGTTCCCTGGGAGACGGTCGATCCGTCCCGGTTGGCGCCGTAGAAGGGCGCGCTGAGGTCCTGGTAGTACTGCGACCGGTCGGTCTCGACGCCCTTGCGGATCTCGTCGAACACCTCGACCGGCAGGCCTTCGGGGTTCTCCGCGGTCTTGAGCATGAGGGGCGGGATCGCACCGACGAGGACGGCCTTGGCCACTCTGCCGGTGCCGTGCCGGCCGATGTAGCGGGTGACCTCGCCGCCGCCGGTCGAATGGCCGACCAGGATGACGTCCCGGAGGTCGAGGGCCTCGATGACCGCCGCCAGGTCGTCGGCGTAGGTGTCGAGGTCGTTGCCGTCCCAGGGCTGGCCGGAGCGTCCGCCACCGCGACGGTCATGGGCGACGGCCCGGAAGCCGTTGTCCACCATCACCTTCATCTGGGCGTCCCAGGCGTCCGCGGTGAGCGGCCAGCCGTGCGAGAAGACGACCGGCTGACCGGATCCCCAGTCCTTGTAGAAGATCTGCGTGCCGTCCTTGGCGCTGGCGAAGGGCATGTACGGGTCCTCTCGAATCTGGTCCGGATCCGGCGCTTCGCGCGCCGTCGGCGACCTCTCGGGCCACGCCGACGATGCCCTCGGCCGCGTACGCCGTCGGGCACATACACCGTCGGCCTCGTACGCGTCCGCCCGTGCGACAGGGAGATCGGCAGCACGAATCGACCGGAATGAGTGCGTTGTCCACCTCACACTAGCCCAGGTGCCCCGCGGCGTCGCGGCGGGCGGACAACCCCTCGGCACCGGTGGGCCGGACTGAGCCGTCAGGGCGATCTTGCTTCTTCTGGCGCGTTCGATCGCGACGGTTTCCGTATCTTTCGGCCGCGTCCCGGCGTTGGCGCGGTGTCCTTGTCGATCACCGCATCCGGAGCCAGAGTGCCCGCTCCTCCCGAACCGTCCCCGCCCCCTCATCTCCTGGCCGAACGGGTGCGGGACCCGTATCCGTACTTCGCCTGGCTGCGCCGGAACGCACCCGCTCACGCGGACCGCAGGCCCGGGCGGCCCACCGTGTGGCAGATCTCCCGCTACGCGGACGTCCGAACCCTGTTGACCGACGGGCGGCTGAGCAAGGACCCGGACCGGGTACCGGGTTACGTTCCGGGGCCGCCCGGGCTGAACCGGCATCTGGTCCACGCCGATCCTCCGGACCACACCCGTCTGCGGACCCTGGTGAACGCCGCGTTCGTACCCCGCCGCATCGCCCGTCTCGAACCGTTCATCGCGGACACCGCCGACCGCCTGCTGGACCGGATCGAACACGACACCCACGTCGACGTGATCGCGGCCTTCGCGGCTCCTCTCACCTTCCGGATGATCTGCGCGATCCTCGGTGTCCCCGGGGAACTCGACAACGCGGCCACCCGGGACACGCTCATGGCCACGATCGCACCCGATCCGGGCCGGGATCCGGCCCGGGTGGCACGAGATCTGCACGCCCTCCTCGACCGCCTGATCGCCGGAAAGCGAACGAGCGGCGCAAGCAGTGGGGTCGACCTGCTGGGCGCTCTCGTGCGGGCCGGCGACCACAGCGGGGCGATGAGCGAGGAGGAGTTGCGCTCGACCGCCTATCTCCTGCTGCTGGTCGGCCACGACACCACGATGAACCTCATCGGCAACGGCATGCTCGCGCTGCTCCGGAACCCGGACCAGGCGGCCCTGCTGACCGGACCGGAAGCCGGCCCGGAACGCGTCGGCACAGCGGTCGAGGAACTGCTCCGCTACGACTCCCCCGTGCGGGACGCGACCTTCCGGTGCGCCGCCGAACCGATCCGCCTGCACGGTCAGTTGATCGACAGGGGGGACATCGTCAGCCTCCTGATCGGTTCCGCCAACCGGGACGAGGCCCGATTCCCCGACGCCGACCGGCTCGATGTGGGCCGGACCCCCAATGACCATCTGGCCTTCGGCCACGGCCCCCATTTCTGCATCGGTGCCGCTCTCGCCCGCCTCGAAGGCACGGTCGCCTTCCCCCGGTTCAGCCCGACTCGGCGACGCCGAACCGGAGTCCCGGGTGCCGCTCGAAGGCCCCCGACCAGAGCAGGAACCACAGGGGGCGCGCGGGCCACCAGGT
>NZ_JBSFZS010000214.1:0-7288 GCF_053600395.1 Streptomyces sp. NPDC005070
GCGGGGCGTGAGTCACGCGTCCCTGCCACCCCATAGGGGTGTCTGAACGGAGGAGTCCACCCCAGCAGCCAACTGGGCACTACCTCCAAGCCCGGTCCTTCAGGACCGGGTTAAGTTGACCGCATCATCCTGCCGATTGCCGCCCCGCAACAGTCAACCCTCGAAGTTGGGCCCGTCCCTCGGTGCAGGGTGTGGTCGCTCGCCCCCCGTCGAGCGGCTGGATGCCTGCTCCGTGTCACTTCGACCAGATCAACTGCGCCTGTACGCCGTAGTGGTCGGACAGGTAGGCCCGGCGGCCGTCGCCCAAGGTCACCTCGTCCTGGAACACGAAATCGGCGCCGCCGGTCAGGGACTCCCCGGCCGCTGCCCGGACCAACACATGGTCCAGAGCCGGCGGCGACGGCCATCGCGGGGTGGGCCGGTAGGTCGGACGCGTGTCGCCGGCGAGGACGTCGCGCAGCCTCGCTGCGGCGACGAAGTCCGCGAGTACCGCCGAGTCGCGCGGAACGTTCAGGTCACCGACCACCGCGACGGGCACGGACGGGCCGGCGTCCTCGATCAGCTTGGCCACCAGGGCCAGTTCAGCCTCAGCGATCCCTGTGTACCGGTTCGTCGGGGACCAGTCGTCGTCGCGGTTGGCCGACAGGTGGGTGTTCACGACCACCAGCTCACCGTCCGGTGTGGCGACGGACGCGACCTGGGCGCCCTTGCGCATGACGAACTCGCCGCGCACCGGGCCCGTCATCGGGTACCGCACGAACCGCCACCGGCTGATCGGCCAACGGGACAGCAGCACCAGGCCGCCCTTGAGCAGGACCGTGCCCGAGTAGGCGGCGTGCGGGTATGCGGGAGCGGCGCGGCGGATCAGCCGGGCGTTGCGGCGGTACATGACCTCTTGCAGGCAGACGATGTCGTAGTCGGACTCCGCGAGCGCCGCGCCGAGGGCACGGAGCCGAGCCGGGACATCGCCGGTGAAGAGGGTGTTCATGGTCAGCAGTCGCAGGGCCTTCACGAACCTGTCACCTTCCGTCCGGTGGGCTGCCGGGCCGTGCGGGGAGCCACTCACGGTGTTGATCGTATGGTCACCCATGCCACGGATGGGCCCGAAACCGTGGATGGACACTGCCGGGAGAGGGGTCACCGCCCTGGTGCCCTCCGGTCCTGGGCGCACGGGGGCCGGTCGCTGTCGGCGGGATCGGCTACCTTCTCCCCGACCGCCGCGTACTCGGAAGACTAGGAGGCCAGATGTGACGTTCACGCCATGGTTCGCCGCCCTCGGCAGCATCGACCGTGTCCCGTTCGCCGAGGCGGCCGACCGGTACGCGTGGTGCGCTCCGGACGGACTCGACGATACGAACAGCGACTGTTTCGGCGGCGATCTGGAAGAGGTCCTCGTTCACCGCGGTACGGTCCACCACAGCGGCGACTTGGTCATCGGGTCGGAGACCCATCAGCCCGTCTGCCACGGCGGCGACTGCGGCATCCATGTCGTGGACGGAGATCTCACGGTCGACGGGACACTCGTCTTCACCGAGTGGGACCAGGCTAACGTTTTGGTGGTGACGGGAGACGTGCGCCTGCGCGGCCTCCTGATCGAGGACGAGGCGCACCTGTACGTCGGGGGCGCCCTGCGGATCGAGGGACTGCTGGTCTCGGGCCTCTCCCACGGAGGAATGCTGGCCATCGCCGGGGACACGACCGCCTCGGCGTGCCTGTGCGCCGGCCCGGTCCGCGAGCCGATGATCCTCTTCGGCGGCGCGCCGACGCATCCGCACGACCCCGACCACCTGGTCGACCTCACCGGCGTGGACCAGGCCGCCCTCGTCCTGCCGGAGCTTCTTGACGCGTCAGGTCACTGGGCCGATCGCGCGAAGGTCCGCGCTGCCCTGCACGAGGGCCGACCAGTGCTGAGGTTGTCTTTTAGCGTCTAGCACTACGGAATGGGTACCGGCTGGGTGGTGGCCGGTACCTCTGGGAAGGCACTTTGGTGGGCCGCCTGCCGCGTTCGGCTGGCCCGGACCAACTCGCCCTGGCCGAGCGTGAGTTCCTCGTCATCGCTTCGTGACAGGCGAACACCGCCACTGGCACCGATCCGCTGTGGCGGGTGCGCCAGTCGACCGCTTCCCGCCTCAGCTTGTTCTTCAGGGCTTGTGGATGCGGCGAACGGCAGGGGCCGGGCTGTCCGCATCCGATCGGATGACCGGGCGGTGTGGCGGACGAGGTGGCGCCGGGGTGCGGGCCTAGCCTCTCCCCCGTCCGGGCTTTCCTCCGTTCCGTCCGGATCTCTCGTACTGGTCCGGAAGGAGTGTGGGGTGGCGCCTTCGTCGGGCAACCGCGGCCTCCTGCGGGTCCTGCTCGCCCTCTGCCTGTCGGCAGCTCCGCTGGCCGGCTGTGGCGGCGGAGGCGGCGGGCCGGTGACGCTCAACTGGTACAACTTCCCCGATGATTCCGGTGCGCTGGCCAGTGCGGCCAAGGTCTGTTCCAAGCAGTCCGGCGGGCGCTACGGGATCAGTTACAACAAACTGCCTCGCACAGCGGACGGGCAGCGTCAGCAACTGGTGCGCCGGCTGGCCGCCAAGGACGACACGGTCGACATCATCGGGCTGGACGTCACCTGGCCCGCCGAGTTCGCGGAAGCCAAATGGATCCTGCCGTGGACCGGGGGCAACCGCGCCACGGCCGTGCGGGACACCCTGGAGGTCCCGCTGCGGACGGCTACGTGGAAGGGGCGGCTGTACGCCGTCCCGTACAACACGAACACCCAACTGCTCTGGTATCGCAAGGACCTGGTCCCCACGCCGCCCGAGACATGGGCCGAGATGCTCCTGATGGCCGGCCGCCTGGCGAAGCAGGGCAAGCCCCACTACGTGGAGATCCAGGGCGCGCAGTACGAAGGACTCACGGTGTGGTTCAACTCGCTGGTGGAGAGCGCCGGCGGCTCCATCCTCAACGCGACGGCCACGGCTCCCAGGCTGGGTCCGCCCGCCGTGCGCGCGGCCTCCGTCATGAAGACTCTGGCCACCTCGGCCGCGGCCGACCCGTCCCTGTCCAATCAGATGGAGGACCAGAACCGGCTGGCCATGGAGTCCGGCAGCGCGGCCTTCGAGATCAACTACCCCTTCGTGTATCCCTCGATGAAGGCCAACAACCCCAAGCTCTTCAAGCAGTTCCGATGGGCGCCCTACCCGGCGGTCGAAAGGGGCCGGCCCGCCAGACCCACCATCGGTGGCATCGACCTGGCCGTCGGCGCCTACACCCGTCACGCCGCGTTCGCCTTCGAGGCGGCGCTGTGCCTGCGGAACCGGCAGAACCAGTTGACGGCGGCGCTCGAGGGCGGGCTGCCGCCCACGCTCCGCCCGCTCTACTCGGACCCCGCTCTCGTCAAGAACTACCCCTTCGCCTCCACCGTTCTGGCGGCCCTGGAGAACGCCAGCATCCGGCCCAAGACCCCCGCCTACCAGAACGTGTCCATCGCGATCTCGCACACCCTGTCGCCGCCGAACGGGATCCAGCCGAGACCGGACGTGGAGAAGATCAGTGGCCAGATCAAGGACGCCCTCGACTCGAAGGGGCTGATCCCGTGACCCAGTCGGCTCCGAACGCCCCTGAGCACGCACCGGTGCCCAAAGACGGCCGTGCCCTGTCCGAAGGGGCCCGGCAGGAGCGCCGGTTGGGCTGGCTGCTCTGCGCGCCCGCCGTGATCGTCATGCTCGCCGTGACCGCCTACCCCATCGTCTACGCGATCTATCTCTCGCTCCAGCGATACGATCTGCGCTTCCCGCAGCAGGCGCACTTCGTCGGCTTCAGCAACTACGGTGCCGTCCTGTCCTCCGAGTTCTGGTGGCAGGCCCTGTGGGTGACGGTGTTCATCACCGTGGTCTCCGTGGCCGTGGAACTCGTCCTCGGATTCGCCCTGGCGCTGGTCATGCACCACACCATCTTCGGCCGCGGCACGGTTCGCACGGCCATCCTGATCCCGTACGGCATCGTCACCGTGGTCGCCGCCTACTCCTGGCAGTACGCCTGGACCCCCGAAACCGGCTACCTGGCCGATCTCCTGCCCTCCGGTGACGCGCCCCTGACCGAACAGTGGCCGGCCATCGGTCTGATCATCCTGGCCGAGGTGTGGAAGACCACCCCCTTCATGGCCCTGCTGCTGCTCGCCGGCCTCGCCCTCGTGCCGGAGGAGACGCTGCGCGCGGCCCAGGTGGACGGCGCCGGAGGCTGGCAGCGCTTCTTCCTGGTGACCGTCCCCCTGATGAAGCCGGCCATCCTGGTCGCCCTGCTCTTCCGGACTCTGGACGCCTTCCGGATCTTCGACAACATCTACATCCTCACGTCCGGCGCGCACAACACCGGCTCGGTGTCCATCCTCGGGTACGACAACCTCTTCACCGCGCTCAACCTCGGCATCGGGTCGGCCATCTCCGTACTGATCTTCCTGTGCGTGGCGTTGATCGCCTTCGCCTTCATCAAGCTGTTCGGGGCAGCCGCCCCCGGTGCCCAGGAAGGGGGACGCTGATGTCCGCCGCCGGACGACGACGGAGGTCGGGGTGGGCCGTCGTCAACATCCTCGTGATCGCCTACGCGCTCTTCCCGGTCTGGTGGATCATCGCTCTGTCCTTCAAGGACCCCAGCACCCTGACCGACGGCAGCTTCATCCCGACCAAGTGGACGTGGGAGAACTACCGCGGGATCTTCCAGACGTCCGAGTTCACCCGGGCGCTGATCAATTCCATCGGCATCGCCCTCATCTCCACGGTGATCGCGGTCGTGCTGGGCACCATGGCGGCCTACGCCGTCGCCCGGCTCCGGTTTCCCGGCAAGAGTCTGCTGATCGGGATGTCGCTGCTGATCGCGATGTTCCCGCCCATCTCGCTGGTCTCGCCGTTGTTCAACATCGAGCGGATCATCGGCATTTTCGACACCTGGACCGGTTTGATCATCCCGTACATGACCTTCTCCCTGCCGCTCGCCATCTACACCCTGTCGGCCTTCTTCCGGGAGATCCCCTGGGACCTGGAGAAGGCGGCCAAGGTGGACGGCGCCACCCCGGCGCAGGCGTTCCGGCTGGTGATCGCTCCGCTGGCGGCGCCGGGCGTGTTCACCACGGCGATCCTGGTGTTCATCTTCTGCTGGAACGACTTCCTCTTCGCGATCTCGCTGACCTCGACCTCGGCGGCCCGGACCGTGCCGGCGGCCATCGCCTTCTTCACCGGGAGCAGTCAGTTCGCCCAGCCCACCGGTTCGATCGCCGCCGCCGCGGTGGTGATCACCATCCCCATCATCGTCTTCGTGCTGCTCTTCCAGCGGCGCATCGTGGCCGGGCTCACCTCCGGAGCCGTCAAGGGCTGACCGGCGGCAGCCGTTCGTCAGGACACAAAGGACCGACCGTGGCAGAGATCGTTCTCGAAGGCATCACCAAGCGCTACCCCGATGGTGCGGTGGCGGTGAAGGACGTCAACCTCCGTGTCGGTGACGGTGAGTTCGTCATTCTCGTCGGTCCCTCCGGCTGCGGTAAGTCCACCACCCTCAACATGATCGCCGGGCTGGAGGACATCACGGAGGGAAGGCTCCTGATCGACGGAGAGGTCGTCAACGACAGGACTCCCAAGGACCGTGACATCGCCATGGTCTTCCAGAGCTACGCCCTCTACCCGCACATGAGTGTGCGCGACAACATGGGTTTCGCGCTCCGACTGGCCAAAGTGGACAAGGCGACCATCCGCGAGAAGGTCGAAGAGGCGGCCCGCATCCTGGACCTGACGGACCATCTCGATCGGAAACCCGCCAACCTCTCCGGAGGCCAGCGCCAACGCGTGGCCATGGGACGGGCCATCGTGCGCGACCCGAAGGCGTTCTTGATGGACGAGCCGCTCTCCAATCTGGACGCGAAGCTCCGCGTCCAGATGCGCACCCAGATCTCCCGCCTCCAGCAGCGCCTGGGCAGCACCACGGTCTACGTCACCCACGACCAGACCGAAGCCATGACACTCGGCGACCGTGTGGTCGTGATGCGCGGCGGAGTCGTTCAGCAGATCGGAACCCCGCAACGCCTCTACGAGCAGCCGAAGAACCTCTTCGTAGCCGGGTTCATCGGTTCGCCCGCGATGAACTTCCTGCACGCCACCGCGGAGGGCGACCGCCTGCGCACATCGGTGGGCGACCTCGACCTCGGCGACCGGCTGCGGCGCACGCTCGAGCAGCACCACGCCCCCAGAGAGCTGATCGTGGGGTTGCGCCCTGAGGCCTTCGAGGACGCCGCGCTCGTGGACCGGGCCAGGGCCGGATCGGGTACGACGTTCAGCGTGGACATCGACGTGGTCGAATCCCTCGGCTCAGACGTGTACGCGTACTTCACCGAGGACGAGTGGCAGCCCACGGCCACCTCCGAACTCGCCGAACTCGCGGCCGACTCGGGGACGACCGACACCGGGGCGGGCGGGCACCAGATCGTCACCCGCCTCGACGCCTCCACGCGGGTACGCGAGGGTGGCCGGGCCGAACTCTGGGTCGACACCGCCAAGATGCACGTCTTCGACCCGGCTTCCGGGGCCAACCTGACCCTGACCGACGACGAACCCGGCACGTGACGTGATCAGGCCTCGCCGCCGAGAAGGCTCACCGCTTGCGGGACCGTCGGCCGTGGTTCCCTCACGCCCGACTCGTTGTCGCGGAGCGGCGCCGTCAAACAGGTGACGCATTGACCTTCATATTGGTGTGATGGTTGTGCAATCACGTCATGGACAGGGACTTGATGGACCCCGGCTCGTTTCGGTTCGGCGTCGCGTTGGAGGGCATGGGTTGACACCCCGCCTCGTGGCTGTTGTCGCCGGTGACGCATGCCGAAGAGGTCTTCGGCAGCGGCTATCGGACTAGGAGCTGTTCGGGGTTCGGATCATGCGATTGAGGTGATGTGCTTCAACCACATGATCGAGGCTCTGAGGTGCAGTCCTGCCTCGTGGCTCTCGGGGGACTTGTCGTAGCGGGTGGCGAGGCCGCGCCAGGTCTTGATCTTCTGGAAGCAGCGCTCCACGGTGTTGCGCTGCCTGTAGCGGTGCGTGTCGAAGGCGACGGGGCGACCGCCGGCCGAGCCTTTCCTGCGGCGATTGGCGGCCTGGTCGTTCTTTTCCCGGATGACTGCGGTGATCCCGCGTCTGCGCAGGTAGGCGCGGTTGTCCTTGGACGAGTAGGCCTAATGGGAGGCGAAGGCCGGCGAGTGTTGGCCTTCGTGGGCGCGAGTCGAGCCTTTGAGTATGCCCGGGCCTGAGAGCTCTGTTGACAAGAC